>CAYNGE010000065.1:0-7245 GCA_964396865.1 uncultured Planctomycetales bacterium | reverse complement strand
TCATCATGCCAAGCCAAAGAAGTATTTGGGCATAATTCGAGCAAAGAAAAGGCCAAAAACAGGGTTATTTTTTTAAATCTGTTTAGCATAATGACCTCTTAAAACTGCATTATTATTTTAACATCAAATTATTTGACTTTATACCGTAAAGATGCAAAATAGATAAAGAAGCATACCGACCGTATTATCCCTGCCGCTTCTTATTAATGATCCTTTTAATTAATAGGGGGCGGTCATGACACTGCATAAAATCAAAAGAAGCAAATCTCCCCAAAAAAGAAAGAAAGCGCCTTCACTAGAAAACATTAAAGAAGAGCTAGAGAGATTATTGAAATTAAGAGAGTCTAGCCTTGATGTTGTCGGAATAGAGTTATCTGGCATAACAAAAGGAAAAATTTCAATGCCACAGATTGATGTATAAAGCGTCAGGGAGGAATTATGAAAGATAAAGATTTTAAAAATCTAATAGAAAGTATTAAGCAAGTGAAAGCAATACGAAATGGGACCTTGAAACCTGGCAGGGTTGTCAAATTTAGCCCAAGCGAGGTCAAAAAAATACGCGCTAAATCAAAGAACTTTCTGTTTAATTCAAAAGAAGCAAAATATTTATGGAATAAGTCAGATGATGCAATTCGTACAACGAGGATGTTAAATGAAATCTATTCTAATGTTCCTAAAAAATTGGATGTAGTAGTTCATGTTCTTGAGTTTCATAAGTTAATCTGTTCTTCTGATACGGAAAAGAGGAAAATTCTGAAGTGGTTAAACTCTACGAAATGACGTGTCATTACGAGGAGCCCAAGAGGTGACGAAGCAGTCTCTTAAAAAATCGTCATCTTGAGCGTAGCGAAGGATCTCTACAAGAACAACTAGTCATAGAGGATCAGGATCATTTTGTTGGTGTCAACAAAATGATTAAGCACAATTCTTCTAATACATCCTTCCCCCAAGGATCTTATATAAATTTCCCCTAATTGCGAAGTTAATTCTTACCCAAGGGAGGAATCGTGCCCAAACAAGCTGATTTAACCAAGACAAACAAACGATCAATAGGAGTATACGGCCGCATTCGAAGAATCATCGAAGATGCCAGGGGTAATATTGCGCGGGCCATCAACACTGAAATGGTTCTCGCGTATTGGCATGTAGGGCGGGAAATAGTGAAAGAAGAACAAAATGGGGAATCCAGAGCTGGTTACGGAAGAAGGGTCATAAAAAAGCTTTCCGACAAACTTATCGTTGAGTTTGGTAAAGGCTTTGATGACAGTAATTTGTGGATGATGCGCCAGTTTTATCAAACATACCCAATTCTCGACGCATTGCGTCGAGAATTAAACTGGACACATTACCGGATCCTAATGCGCGTCGGTAAACCAGAGGCACGTTCGTTCTATGAAGTCGAGTGTATTAAGAACAATTGGTCCGCCCGTGAGCTTGAACGTCAAAAAGGCTCACTTCTTTTTGAGCGTCTTGCCTTAAGCAAAAATAAAAAAGGTCTCATGAAACTGGCGCAAAAAGGGCAGGAAATCAAAACATATGAGGATATGATCAAAGATCCCTATGTCCTGGAGTTTACTGGACTATCCGCCCAACCCAAGCTCTATGAAAACAAACTAGAGCAGTCACTTATTGATAATCTTTCAAAATTCCTACTAGAATTAGGCAAAGGATTTACCTTTGTAGCACGCCAAAAGAAGATTTCATTAGATGGAGACCATTTTTTCATCGATCTTATTTTTTATAACACCATATTGAAGTGCTATGTGATCATTGACCTAAAGATCGGCAAGTTGATCCATCAAGATATTGGACAGATGCAAATGTATGTAAATTATTATGACCGGGAAATTAAGCAGGCGAATGAAAATCCAACGGTGGGTCTTATTTTATGTGAAGATAAAAAAGATGCCGTGGTTCGCTATACTTTATCAAAAAACAATAAGCAGATATTCGCCTCACGGTACAAATTATATTTACCTACCGAAGCAGAATTAGCGAAAGAGTTGAAACGCGAAAGGGGATTCCATGCCCACTAATTTCATCCTCCACTGACCCCCAGACGACCTTGCATCAAAAAGCTTGCGCTAACCCCTTAAAAGCGCTAATCTTACCGTAATTAATCCATTGAGCGCTGCTTTTAACGGGAGGTGAGCTATGGAAACTTCGATAATTCTTGCCAAAATCTTGGGGCCGTATTGTTTGATCGTCGCATTAGGGGGACTTCTCAATTTAAAAGTCTACCAGCGTGTTATTAGTGAATTTATGACGAATGCCGCGTTGGTCTATCTGGGCGGGATCCTTGCTCTTCTTTTTGGGCTTTTGGTCCTTCGATTTCATCATATTTGGACATTAGATTGGCGCATTATCATTACAATAATAGGCTGGATGGGTATCATTAAAGGGATATGTCTGATTCTTTTTCCCGGTTCATTGGCCCAAGTCGCAAAATGGTATCAAAAATCCCCGGTATTTTTAGCATCCCATTTGATCTTGGCCCTTGTATTGGGCATTATATTAACCGTAGTTGGTTATTTGTGAGAAGCGCTGTCATCCAATAATTCTTATGCCCATTATCCGATTAGCTTGTGTATTCTTGATAGGTTTAATTCTAGTAAAGAATGGTTTACATTTAACCAGTTGGTCATTTTTTGGCATACTAGGGTTGATCGTGATCATTGCTTTTGCTAGTTATGAAGAGGGGCTGTTATTTAACATTTACAAAGATGTTCGTCGAAGAATGTCCAAATGGATCCCGATCATTGATGCTAATACATGTGATGGGTGCAATCAATGCGTTTTGAAGTGTAAAGCACAAGGTTTACAGTTGATTGAAAAGAAAGCAGCATTGACAAATCCTTCCATATGTTTAAGTGATGGAGACTGCGTCTCAGAATGTCCACGGGGAAGCATACATATGGAATGGGTGGAAATGAAAAAAGCAGATCCTCATCTTATAGGGACATGGCGTTTTGAAACAATAGAGAAGGAGCGGCCCTCTAAAAAATCGTGACGTGTTGAATTATCGGTTCCTCTATCAATCCTTCCTCCAAGGATTTTATATAGATTCCCCCTAATTAAAGTCAATTCTTATCCAAAAAAAGGGGGAACTGTGCCTACAAAACAACCAAGTAACAAATCAGAAATTCTTGTACCGGTCGAAATTATTCAAAATAAAATCTATTTAATCCGAGGTCGTAAAGTAATGTTAGATCGTGATTTGGCGGAACTTTACAATGTGCCTAGCAAACGATTAAAAGAACAAGTTCGCCGAAATTTAAAAAGATTTCCAGGCGATTTTATGTTTGAGTTGACATGGGGAGAAACAGAATCTTTAAGGTCGCAATTTGCGACCTTAAAAAGAGGGGAACATATTAAATATTTGCCATTTGCTTTTACAGAGCAAGGTGTTGCCATGTTATCAAGTGTCCTTAATAGTGACAGAGCCATAGAAGTAAATATACAGATTATGAGAGTTTTTACTAAGTTAAGGGAGATGATGAGCTCCCATAAAGACCTGGCTCGTAAAATAAAAGATCTGGAACGAAAATTCCAAGATCATGACAAAAGAATTATACATATTTTTAATACCATCAGACAGATGATGACAATCCCAGAACAAACTGGTCCAGAACCATATAAAAGACATAAAGTTGGATTTATAGCAGATAAGCCTTAATGTGCGAGCCCCTACGGGACGAAGCAATCTTTTAACTGGTCGAATTCGACCAGTTAAATAAAAAGACTTAATTGTCGCATAGACTGCGCGATAATTTCATAAGGAGTCTTCATGTCTACTAATTCCATCCTCCACTGGCCCCCAGATGATCGCCCCAGAGAAAAACTTCTCCGAAAGCAGGAATCCAGAACATTCAATATAAATAGGGTAATATTCCGTAATATTACCTACTTTTCGCTGTTCATTACCCACTTGTTGCTCTTTGGGATTTTTTCTGGCATAATGATTCAATTATGCCTCAAAACAAGGCCATAACTGTCCGAAAGCCCACCAAAAAATGCCGCATCTGCGGCAAAAAGGTATTTTCCAGCCAATCGATATACTGCCGTACTTGTTCCGACTTTGAGCATCGAATGGATGTCAAAAGATTTTCTCCGGAGGCTAAAAAGGCCATTCGGAACTATGTGCGCAAATATTACTATACATGTCACTTCACCGGCATGCCGTTAGATATGAAGGATGATACAGGCCCTTGGTATTGTACTTTTAACCATTTGATCCCCGGTGATCCAAGAAAAATAGTACTTACTTCTTCCTTACTCAACGAAATGAAAGAAGATAAGACAATAAAAGAGCTCTGGTATTACGTTCTTCAACTTGACGACCATAGAAAGAAACATACAAAGTTTAGAAAGAAAAATCCGATTCATTGGCATCGGCTCAATCCTCCTAATGTCAAAGAATGTGCTGGATGCGGGCGATCGATTTTGATCAAAAGAAATAGATATTGCGATACATGCACCAGAATTGCCCAACGGATGAGATTCAAATTCTTTTCCCACATGGCCAAGAAAGCCATTTGGGCATATATCCGAAAGTACGGTTATGTGTGTTACTACACCGGAATGGCTTTGGACTTAGATGATGAAAAAAGCCCTTGGTATTTAGTTTTTGACCATTGGAAACCTCGTGATTCCAGGAGATTGGTGCTCACATCTAGGCTGGTCAATGAAATGAAAGAAGATATGACGGAAAAAGAGTTCTGGTATATGATCAGCCAGCTAGCTAATCATATAAGGAAGGGGACAAGGGTAAGAAAGATTAAGCTTCGCTATTGGTCACGTCCGTATTCTTCCTAAGTTGAGTGTCATTGCGAGGGGCGAAGCGACGAAGCAATCTCTTAACATTTAGACCCCCAAAAATGAAACTATACGATAACACAATAGCGGAATTTAATAACGATGTAATTCAAAATCGAATAGCAGATAAACTCAGTTATGCTTATTCGAAGCATTATCATAAAGCTCCGCAAGAGTCAGAATATAGAGCCTGGAATCAATCGCTAAATGTTCTAAATAATTCATTTACATTATCCGGCTTGGTTGAAAATAAGGTAATCATTGAATATGAGATACCGAATTTAGCAACAAGAATTGATGTTTTGATATTTGGTAAAGATTTAAAAGGCAGGGATAGTGTTGTAGTGATCGAGTTGAAGCAATGGTCTAATGACCATGTCCATGATTGCGAAAATGAAGGAAATGTAATTGTCGATTTTCTTGGGAAGAGGGAAGTGGCCCATCCTTGCCTTCAGGTGCAAGGATACCATTATGATCTCTTGGATTTTCTTAAAGTTTTTCAAGATGAACCTCCGACAGAATTAAATTCCTGTGCGTATTGCCATAACTATTCCCGTCAAGGTACAGATGTATTACGCCTGCCCAAATTTAGCAAGATAATCAAAACATTCCCATTATTTTGCAAAGAAGACGTTCAGGATCTTGGCCAGTATTTAAAAGAAAGGATAAAAAACGACCCTGGTTTTGAAATTTTTAATCGATTTATAGCAAGCCCCTCTAAGCCATCCAAGAGATTGCTCGATCACACCGGTGAAATGATCCATAAGCAACAGATCTTTAATCTGATAGATGATCAAATAGCGGCTTATAACGCAATAATGCATAAGGCCACACATCTGTCAAAGATTGGACAAAAGTCTATTGTGATTGTAAAAGGCGGGCCAGGTACCGGCAAATCTGTTATTGCTTTAGAGGTAATGGGTGAACTTATGAGGCAGGGGAAGGTTGTTTATCATGTTACTGGAGCAGCTGCATTTACTAAAACATTACGAAAAATTGTGGGCAGAAGAGCTGAAAATTTATTTAAGTACTTTTTTAATTTCACAAAACACGGAGAGAATGAAGTCGATGTCTTGATTTGTGATGAAGCCCATAGACTAAGAGCAGATAGCAATGATTGGGCCGTTCCCGCTAAATTTAAATCTAAGAATCCTCAGGTTGATGATCTTATAAGGCCTGCAAAATTATCCATATTTTTTCTGGATGAATATCAAATCATAAAGCCTAAAGAAATTGGTAGCGTGGCCTTAATCAAGAATTCTGCACAAAAGTTGGGTGTTGAAGCATCAAATATTGCCGAATTTGAGTTAAAAACTCAATTCCGCTGTTCCGGTTCAGATGCCTATCTTCAGTGGCTTGATAAAGTCTTGGAGATACGGGATATTGATATGGCAAGATCTGACCCTAAGATGGAATTTAAGATCTTTGATACTCCCCAAGATCTAAAGAAAGCCATCATTGAAAAGAACGCATTAAAACTCAATTCTGCAAGGTTGGTTGCGGGTTATTGTTGGAAATGGAGTGATCCAAATCCTGATGGAACCCTGGTCAATGATGTGAAGATAGGAGATTTTCAAATGCCCTGGGAAAATAAAAAGGAGTTCTGGAAATGGGCGACTGATCCTTGTGGAATGGAGCAAGTTGGCACAGTTTATACGGCCCAAGGATTTGAATTTGATTATATAGGCATTATTTTTGCAAATGATCTAGTTTGGAACAAGTTAAAGCAAGCTTGGGAAAGTGTCCCAAAAAATTCGTTTGATACACAAGTAGTAACTAAAAATAATAATGACCTGGTGAATCATTTAAAACATGTTTATCGGGTATTGCTTTCGCGCGCCCACAAGGGAGTTTTTGTTTATTTCATGGATAAAGACACAAAAGAATATTTTCAATCCCGCATGACCTATGATCCTAAGATGGATAAAACGCTCATGTATTCCGATGTCATCTCAAAGGAAGAAGAGGGTTCTCTTAAAATACATGAATCAATCCCCAAAAACCTCGAATATACAGAATATTTACCGGTTTATTCTTTAGTCGCAGCTTGCGGTAATTTTGGAGAAGGAGCCTCAGCCGAAATAGAAGGCTGGATCAAAGCCGAAGGCGTTGGTCGCTTAACCCGTAACATGTTTGTCACAAAGGTCACTGGCAAATCAATGGAACCGTTAATTCCTGATCAAAGCTACTGTCTTTTCCGTACACCGGTCGTAGGTAGCCGCAATAATAAGATCGTCTTGGTCCAGCATAATAGCATTACTGATCCAGATATGGGTGGTAAGTATACTGTTAAGAAATATAAAAGTAAAAAACGCCAGGACAAAGATGAAACCTGGATTCATGAAGAAATCGTCCTTTTGCCGTTAAATCCGTCCTATCAACCTATTAACATTCCTGATTCTGAGCAGGGTGAATTTATGGTAATTGCAG
>CAYNGE010000064.1:5277-7327 GCA_964396865.1 uncultured Planctomycetales bacterium | reverse complement strand
TCGCCGCGATCCCGGGCCCGACCTGGGCAGTGTCCCCGTCAATGGCCTGCTTCCCGCAAATGATCACATCATAATCTTTGATCTTCTCGATCGCCTTAGAGAGGGTATAACTGGTAGCCAGGGTGTCTGAACCGGCAAAGGCGCGATCGCTGACTAAGACCGCTTCATCACAACCCAAAGAAACGGCTTCTCTTAAAACAGCCTCTGCCTGCGGCGGGCCCATCGTAAGAACAATGACCTTGCCGCCGAATTTTTCTTTAAGACGCACGCCCTCTTCGATGGCATACATGTCAAAAGGATTAACGATGGACTTAACGCCGTCTCTGACAAGATTATTAGTGGCCGGATCGATCCTGACTTCAGAGGTGTCCGGGACCTGTTTGACGCAAACAATGATGTTCATTTAGCTGTTTCTCTCATCAACCCCAAGCCAATGATATTGCGCTGGATCTGATTGGTCCCTTCATAAATCTGGGTGATCTTGGCATCGCGCATATATTTTTCAGCAGGATATTCTTTCATATAGCCGTAACCGCCGAAGATCTGGACCGCATCTGTGGCAACCTTCATCGCCACATCCGAAGCATACATTTTAGCCATGGCCGAATGCACGCCAACGTCCTTGACGCCGGCGTTGACTTCTCTTGCCGAAGCATAAACTAAGGCACGGGCCGCTTCTACCTGGGTTGCCATATCCGCAAGCATCCATTGGATCCCCTGGAAACTGGCGATAGTTTTATCAAACTGTTTTCGCTGCTTGGCGTACTTAAGCGCTTCATCCAGCGCCCCTTGAGCAATACCGACGGCTTGAGCTCCTATCCCGGGCCGGGACATATCAAACGTCCTCATCGCGGAAATGAATCCCATGCCTTCTTTCCCAAGCAAATTTTCTTTTGGGACCTTGCAATTGTCAAAGATCAGTTCCCTTGTAGAAGAGGCGCGAATTCCCATCTTGTCTTCCTTTTTGCCAAAACTAAACCCGGGCGTGCCTTTTTCAACAACAAAAAGACTGGCGCCTCTAGCACCCCTGGTTTTATCCGTCATCGCAATGATCGTATAGATCTCTGCTTCTCCGCCGTTGGTGATAAAATGTTTGACCCCATTAAGGATGTAGTTGTCCCCTTCCTTCCGGGCCGTTGTTTGAAGGGCGCTGGCATCTGAACCTGCGGCAGGTTCTGTAAGGCCGAATGCGGCCAGCTTCTCTCCTTTAGCTATGGGCGGAAGATATTTTTTCTTCTGTTCTTCGCTGCCGGATAAAATAATCGGATACGCCCCCAGCGCTGATGCGGAATAGCAAATCGCGATCCCCGCGCACCCCTTGGAGAATTCTTCTGTCGCAAGGCACAACTCCAATATGCCGCCGCCCATACCGCCGTACTTCTCTTCAATATAAACCCCAAAAAGATCTGATTGGGCCATGACCTTCATGATATCCCAGGGAAATTTTTCAGACCGGTCATATTCGGCTGCCACAGGACGTATTTTTTCATCTGTGATCCGGCGGGCCAGATCACGGATCATAACTTGTTCTTCTGTAAGCAAATAATCTATCATTGCGCCTCTCCTAACTGGGCCCCGCCGTTTCCCCCCAAAAGCGGAGGTACGGGGCTGTTATCTGTTCTTAAATATTACCAATAATATCACAGTCCCTGAAAAATAAAGAATTTATTTTTGGAATTCTAAGAAAGGCCGGGTATGGGGACATCCGCAGAGACATCGGCGTTATAATCGACCCCATTTAAGCCAAAACCGAAGAGTTTCAAAAAATCATCGTTGTAGCCCTGAATGTCCGCGATCTTAGGAAGGCTCCCGCTATCGACCTGTTCCCAGAGATGTGTGACCTCTGCTTGGACGTCACTGCGCATTTCCCAATCATCTATGCGCACACGCCCCTTATCGTCAACGGGAATTTGGGGCAAAGGCCGCCCATTGTACAGCCGTTGGCTAAAAAGACGATACATTTGATGGATACAATATTCATTTAATCCCTTTTGTTTCATGACCTTCATTAAAATAACAAAATACAATGGAATAAAAGGAATGGCTGAGG
>CAYNGE010000064.1:0-5267 GCA_964396865.1 uncultured Planctomycetales bacterium | reverse complement strand
CTGAGTGACCAACGCTTTATTGACGGACACCAAAGCGCGGCCCCCGTGTTTGCGCATTGATCCATCAAGCTGCCGGGCCGTCGCCTCAAGATGGTCTTTGGCCGCGCCCAAGGTCCCGTTACGGTAAACCGGCCTTGTCACATCCGGGCCGATGTAAGAATAAGCCACCGTGACTGCTTTAGGCGCAAGCAAATTCCCGGCAGTCAATGCCTCGATCCACAGCTGCCAGTCTTCTCCTCCCATGACTTTAACGGTTTCTTGGATGTCTTGCTCTGTGGCCGCTTCCAAAAGGATCGGAGCCACCTGAATATTTTCAAAATCAATGGTCTTGTTCTTGTAAGAAGAACCCTTGGGTTTAATGACCGATTTATAAATATAACCGGTTTTAGGGTCGGTCCTTCGGGGAGAAGCCAGCGAATAAATGACGCAGTCAGCGCTCCCCCAATCCTTTTTGATCGCCTTGCAAACATCCTGCCTCATCTGGTCGCAAAAGGCATCGCCATTAAAACTCAGGGAATATAAACCCGCTTTTTTCGCTTGAGCTTCAAAGGCCGCAGAGTTATACCAACCGGGTGTTGCCGTTCGGGTCCCGTCAGAGGGCTTTTCAAAAAACACCCCCATCGTAGCAGCGCCGCAAGCAAAAGCCGCGGTAATGCGCGAGGCCAGGCCATAGCCCGTCGAAGCGCCGATCACTAAAACTTTCTTGGGTCCGCCGGTAATGGCCCCTTGTGAGCGCACATATTCGATCTGCTCTGCCACATGGCGGGCACAACCTGCCGGATGAGCGGTGGTGCAGATAAATCCCCGGATTTTAGGCTGGATGATCATGGATCATAAAGATGTTTTTTTAGCAACTATGACAATGCCTGAGGTCGTCAACACAAAACGCTGGCGGTCAAGGTCAGGATCAAAACCAATTTTAGCGCCGGCGGGAATGTCTACGTCCTTATCAATGATCGCCCCCTGGATCTGGGCCCCGCGGCCTATGGTCACCCCATCCATGATCACGGAATTTTTAATAAGCACCCCGTCTTTCATGACCACATTGTTGGAAACGACCGAATGCTCGATCCGGCCGCTTTCCAAGACACATCCTCCGGCAACCAGAGAATCGACGATCGTGCCCGGCGTTTTCCCCGTTGTATAGACCCTAAAGGGGGGATAATGATGATGATGTGTGCGCAAAGGCCATGACTTGTCATATAAATTAAATTTTGGGGCGGCCCCGCAGAGGTCCATATTCGCCTGATAATATGAATCACGGGTCCCTATGTCCCGCCAATAAGAAGAATCATTTTCCTTGGCAAAATCATAGGCGAATACTTTAAGTTTCCTGGCCACCATCTGAGGAATGATATTCTTGCCGAAGTCGTGGTCGGAATCCGTTTTGGCCGCATCCGTGATCAATTCTTTTTTAAGTATGTCGGCATTAAATAAATAAATCCCCATGGAGCCAAAAATTTGATCCGGGCTGGCAGGGATGGTCTTGGGCGTTTCAGGTTTTTCCTGAAAACCGATGGCCATATTCTGTTTATCGACTTGCACCACTCCAAAATGAACGGAATCATTTTTAGGCATGGCCATACAGGCGACCGTCATGTCCGCGCCCTTGCTTGCATGATATTCCATCAACTTGCGGTAATCCATTTTATAAACGTGGTCTCCGGCCAAGACCAGCACCAGTTTGGGATCATAATCCCCGACCATATTCAAATTCTGATAAATAGCATCCGCGGTGCCGCGGTACCAGTCGCTGGAAATGCGCTGCTGGGCCGGCACTACATCAATGAATTCTCCCAGTTGATTGGAATAAATGTTCCACCCTTCTAATATATGACGCTGCAGAGAAAACGATTTGTACTGGGTCAAAAGAAAAATGCGGCGGAGCCCAGAATTGACGCAATTAGAAAGCGAGAAATCAACGATGCGGTAGATCCCGCCGAAAGGCACCGCGGGCTTGGCCCGGTCACGGGTCAAGGGGTCAAGGCGTTCGCCTTTCCCTCCGGCTAAAATAAAAGTCAAAGTATCGCGCATAGGATCAAATTATCTTTTTATATGCTTCCCTCCCCCTTGCGGGGAAGAGGGCTTGATTGATGGTTTAGTTTTTTTGCTATTTATAATATCATGAATTTTTTGAACATCAACCTTATCTTCCGGGGCTATTTTTTTAGCCTGCTCCAGCGTATCCAAAGCTTTTTTGTCCTGTCCGTCCAAAGCATAGACACGGGCCAGGCCAAAAAGGGCATGGAAATTGCCGGGAGAAGAGCCGGTTACTCTCTGATACTGACTGATCGCGCCTTTATAATCTTTTAAATCCTCATAAGCCAGAGCCAGATCCAAACGCAAGGAAAGGTCCCATGGCGTAAACATGGTCCCTAATCGAAAACACTCGAAAGCTTTACGATAGTCGCGACGGTCACGATAGATCCCTCCTAATATTTTGTAAGCCGGCGGGTAATCCGGCGCAATACGAAGCGCCTCCTGGGATTCCAAAAGCGCCCCTTCCTTAAACCCTAACGCTTCCAAAATATGCGCCCTGCCGATAAAAGGATACGGGTCGATGCGTTTAGTGCCTAATTTTAAAAGATCCATGCCGCGGGGCTGCCACTTGCTTAAATTCACAGCAAACTTTTCAATGATGGGTTTATTGGCAGGGGTCTGTTTTAAAAAGATCACCGCGTCATAATCTAAATACACGATTGACCAATTTTTAAAAGAATAGAACATTTTAAGCACTGCCGGAGGGATCTCTTGACGGGCGTTATTTAAAAAAGCCCCGGTAATATTGTCTTTGCGTTCGAATTGCGCGAATACTTTGGCATCGCCGTTTTGCCATATTTTCTGGTAAGTCTCAAAAAATGCCGCGCCGTAAACTTCGGTACGCCCGTCTATAAAAACCTTAATGTTGGGATACGTCCTTCCTAACAAATAAGCGCCTGAATTAAAATCATTGAAGAAATTGCCTTTGATCTGATGGCGGATAAGAAAATCTACCGCTTTGTAAGGATAAACTTGCTTGTTGACGCCAAAAAATTCACTTTTACGCTCATAGGTATCGAAATCGAAATAACCGTTCAAGGCCATCTGCATGCCAAAGTTCATCATCCACCAGATCAGGGCCGCCTTACAGAAGATCCCGCTGATATATTTGAATTTAGGCGAAGAAAACCGCCAAGGAACCACCGTTTCCCACGACAAGGAAATGACATTGACCATTAAAACCAGATACGCCGCTATCGCGAAAAAAACCAGATTACGGATGGCCACTAAGGAAAATCCCAGAAAAATCGCCCATACCAAAAAGCTGCTGATATCTATTTTACGCCGGTTGAACACAAAACTAGATGCGGAAAAAACGATCAACATTTTATACTGCAGGTATCGGTCGGTCCAAAGGGTCGCCATCGTGATAGGTTTTTGCAATTCAAGGATATGGCTAAAGAATATTTTATTAGCGCCGGCTAAATTAAAAAAGACGCCGATGGGATACCAGGCCCCCTTGAACGTCAAAGGATTAACACAGGAAGCTAATATCAACAGCCCTAAAATTTTCTTAAGCGACCCATATTCGCCGTCGGTCAGACGGCCCACCGTATTCCATTCATACGGCAGGGGCACCCGGCGCTTGATGAACTCCGAAAGAATGCCCAAACCCGCCAGTAAGGGGCCAAAAAAGAAAAACCCATGCATATTCGTCCATAATATCTGCAGCACCAAAAGCGCATACACGGCCCAGCGTTTATTGATATGCAATGCTAAAATATAAATATAAAGCACAAAAAATAAAAGGCTGAAAATATCCGGACGGATGGTAAAACGGGTTTGATACACCATCAGGACCAACAAAAGCGCAAACACCGTCATCCATTGACGCTCGCGGCTATAACCTAAAAGCAACAGCACCAAAAACGTCAATGTCACGACCATAGTCTGCATGTTGATGAGGCCGTCGAAACCGGCGGCCTTGTAGACCTGGTAAACCAAGACTTGGAAAAGCCATTCATGATTGACCCATGGTTTGCCAGAAATCGTAGCGGAAAGCACATCGTAAGCAGGAACGAAACCATGCTGGCAGATCCATTGGCCCATCCTCAAATGCAGCCATAGATCCAGATCTTTGATCTCGATGCTGGAAGCAAAAGCAATAAGAGAAAAGAGGATGCCGACGGCTGTCCAGCCGAAAACCAAACTAAGCCTCTGCCAAAACCGTTCGCTCATAAATTATTTCCTATGGATCTCCTTAAACTGCGTATAAAACGCCGCTTCCAGCAACTGCCGCGTATACGGATGCGAAGGGGATCGCAGGACGGCCTGCATACGGCCCCACTCAACAATTTTTCCCTGATACATGACAGCTATTTTATCACTAAAGTTACGCGCCAGACGTAAATTATGAGAAATAAAAATATAGGTAAGATTAAATTCTTGTTTTAATTTCTTTAAAAGTTCTATGATCTGCCTTTGTACCAGGGTATCCAGCGCTGAAGTTGCCTCATCTAAAATAAGTATTTTAGGAGAAGCCAAAAGCGCCCTGGCAATGGCTATGCGCTGGCGCTCTCCTCCGCTAAATTCATGGGGGAACCGTCGCATTATGCGCGGCGAAAGTCCTACGGCCAACAGCATTTTCTCCATTTGCTCCTGGGCCTGAAAACTTGATAAAGAACCTTTACGCCATAAGGCTTCTTTTAAGATCTCCCGCACATTCCATAATGGGTCCAACGAATGGTAGGGGTCCTGAAAAACCATCTGCAGGCTGTTGGCTTGCGCTATCATTGACCCCTGGTCAAATTTGATCGTCCCCATCATCATTTTAGCTAAGGTGGTCTTGCCGCAGCCGGATTCGCCGATAATGGCCAAATTATCCCCCTCATCCAGTGAGAAGCTGACGCCGTCGATCGCCCGCACACTTCCAAAAATTTTGACCGCATTGTCAACTTGTAAGATGCTCATTGAAAAGCTCCGACTAATGCCTTTGTATATTCATGTTTGGGGGAATCGATCACCTCACGGACTTCTCCCTTTTCTACCATGTTCCCCTCTTGACAAATGATGACCTCATCAGCCAGCTGAGAGATCATTCCCAAATCATGCGCAATGAGCACGAAAGACATGTTCTTTTTGACTTTCAAGCGCTCAAAAACTTCCATGATCTTGACTTGTGTTGTTGTATCCAGACTGCTGGTGGGCTCATCAGCAATGATCAAAGAAGGCCCGCAGACCATGGCCTGAGCTATCATGGCACGCTGGCGCATGCCGCCGCTTAATTG
>CAYNGE010000063.1:0-7425 GCA_964396865.1 uncultured Planctomycetales bacterium | reverse complement strand
ATAATCAATGGCCTGTTGCAGGCTTAAATTCAAAACCATCCCCTGCTCATTGATCCTTTGAAAACCGCCAGGCTTCCCAGGGGCGGAGCCTGCTGCCGACACATCCCCTTGACTGATAACCATAAATAGGGCCATAAGGGCCATGCTTACTAAGCCCGATATGGCGTTTCTCTTATAATTAACTTTTAATATCACGGGTCCTATTCCTCAATCGTATTAATAGATCGTTAAATATGCTCTTCTCTCTTGATGTCGCTACAGAACAAATATCATGAATATATTTATAATATCCCGGTAATAAATGCTCCAGCAGCTTTTCTCCTTTAGGTAATATTTTGACCATATTGACCCTGCGGTCATGCGGATCACTGGTGCGTTCCACCAATCCCAAACGGGCAAGGCTATCGACTAATCCGGTAATATTCGCGCGGCTAACCAACATCAGTTGGCTGATCTCATTTTGTTTGCAGGCCCTGGATTGACTGCGGCTTAAGATCATTAGAACGTTAAAACCCGATCTGGTGATCCCATAAGAACTGGTCTTGCGCGTCAAATAAGCCGCAAGAACATCGTAAGTATGGACCAAGTTTAGGAGCATCTCCACGGAAGGCCAATGAAATTCCGAGTACCTGCGGCCATGTTCCTTGACCCGGTTTGTGTAATATTCCGCCCTGTGATCTGTATTATGAGTTTTGGACATCGTTGCCCCTTTCTAGAATAAAGTTTACACGACAAGGGACGCTTTGTCAATGCCCTGACTGTTAAGTAGTTAACTAAAATGATCCAAAAAAATTTCCCCTTCAGCGCTCTTTTCTTAACGCGTAATAATAACCGTCTTTTCTCTTTATTTTCACGGGGGCTCCAAAAAGCTTAGTGATATTTTTATCCGTTAAAATGGACCCTTTAGGCCCATCATTACAGAATTTTCCATCTTTCATTAAGATCACACGTTTTATTTCGGGAATGATATCGGAAATATTATGGGTAACGAGAATTATGCTTGTGGCTGATTTTGCTATTTTACGTAAAATATTACTGAACCTATAAAGCGCGTGCAGATCAAGGCTATTGGCCGGCTCATCAAGAATAAGGGCCTTGGGATCGTGGACTAAGGCCCTTCCGATCAAAAAGCGCCTGGCCTCTCCGGATGACATCTCATTCATCTTTCTGTCTTTAAGATGCCCTATTTCCAAAAACTCAATGACCTCCTTAGCTTTCTTTTTCATCTTGGGAGTGATATTTTCTTTAAACAGCCCTATGCTGCTGAAAAAACCGGATAACACCATCTCCATGCCTGTGATATCTTTCGCGCAGGCATATTGCAGCTCATTGGAAACTATGCCTAACAAAAACCTCAGATCGAAAACATCCCACCTGTCCTGTCCCCAAATCTTAAATGAACTTCCTTTGGCTTCCGGTAAGGGATAATATTCCCTGGTAATGAGTTTAATAAACGAGGATTTTCCCGCTCCGTTCGGGCCTAAGATAACTACATTCTCCCCTTCATAGATCTTAAGGGATATGGAATCCAGTACTTTCTTATGGTCACCTTTAAGAACGGTGATATTATTAAATTCCAATAAGGGATATGTTATTTTCTTTTTTAAATTCATAATGAATTTATACCTTTTCTCCGGCGATGATCGCTATGGGATAAACCAAATAAACCTTCTTGTTGCGGTGGACCGACACCAGGCCATCCTTATCATTATAAACAAGCTGGCGGAATTTATCCTCATCGCCGGGTTTAAAAAAAGAGGCCTTTAATTGCCTTTCGAGTTCTATCTCCAAACGATAAAATCTGATTTTTAAATTAACTAATCCCGCGTCTTGAGTCAATACTTTTAATTCTGATAAAGAAAAAGCTTTCACGTGGGAATCATCACGTAATTTCTCCAGAAAATTATGCAAATGGGAATGGGCCGGTGATGTTGTATAGACATCCACTACGGCTATTTTACCCCGGGCCTTGGCTACTCTCACCATTTCCTTTAAAACTATTAATGGGTCAAGAAAATGATGAAAAGAAAATCTCGTAAGGGCGACAGAGAATGTCCTGTCAGCAAACGGAAGCCGCGACACATCCCCCATTTCCCAATCCAAATTCAATAATCTCTTCTCTTTTTGTAATAACCGCGCTTGTTCGATCATCGCGGGCACAAGGTCAATGCCCGTTACGTGCCCCGCGAATTTGGCAACAGCACAGCTAAGCATGCCCGGCCCGCAAGCAACATCTAAAACAGTGTCCTGTTTATGGATACCGATGGTTTCAATAATTAGCTTGAAGGCAGCTTCATTGGAATGGGCGGGAACTTTCTTAGAAAATGGGACAGCCTGTTTGGAAAACTGTTCCATGATCAATTGATTATGTTCGTCTTGTTTTTTTATATTCATAGGACCCTAATATTATCGCGGCTCTCAAATTATCTGTGGATCAATACAAATATGCCTATAAGCAAAATAATACCGGCAACGGCTTTTTTAAAGATGGTCTCAGGGATCTTGCCAAGCGTCCATGCCCCTATCTCTGTTCCGATCAAAACGCCTATGGATGCAATGGCGATCAACGGCCAGATATTGAAAATGTCTTTCCATTGGACCATCAAATAAACCGGCATACGGGCGATGTCAACCGCAAGCGCAATACCGGTTGCCGTCGCTATGAATTCTTTTCCTTTAAGATCAAATCCGAACATAGCGGCAGAACGAATACCGCCTTGATTGCCAACAAGCCCGCCGAAGACACCGGATAACGCGCCTGCGATCCATGCCGCAGGGCCGTTAAAACGCAATTTTTCCGATATTCCCGCTAATCCCGAGAATCCGGCGAAAACCAATAAACATCCAAAGATCACGGTTAGAATGACATTTTGAAAAATATTGTGGAATAACGCTCCGGCAAGGCCTCCAATCGCGCTTGTAATACCAAAACTTAAAAGGACCCTCTTATTGATATATTGTTTCCAGATCCAAAAACGCAAAGCTGTGCCTAAAAAATGAGCTATGGAAACCCCTGCCACAGCAATGCCGGTCCCGATCTTAAACGCCAATAGGGGTGTTATTAAACTGCCTATGCCAAATCCAGAAATAGAGGCAACCCCTCCGGCTAATATAGCTACCAACAATAGAGCCATATTAAAAATGATCATTTTATTGTTCCCCCATCCTAAACTCCTTTAACGCTTCATAAATCGGGCCTTGCGGGGTAAGCGTACTTTTGTAGAGAATGATCTTTTCAAATGTTTGTTCGATCTTAGACTCAAAAGTGATCTGTTGCATGGCTTGTATCAGATCTTTCAAATGGGCGGATGATCTGACCCGTCCAAGAGTGATGTGAGGCTTAAATAGATGATCGTCTTTGACAATGCCAATTTTTATCAGCTGTTCTTCCAGATCATCGGCTATCATCTGGATCTTTTTTTTTGAATCATCCAGAGCTCCCCACACTATTCTGGGATGGCGTATGTCCGGAAAGGCCCCGATCTCACATAAATAAGAAGTAATTGGATCAAAACCACGGCATCGTTGTCTAAGCAAAGAACAAACATTCTCAATGCGGCTTTCTTCAACATCCCCAAGGAATTTAAGTGTTAAATGAATGTTCTGCGGCTTGACCCATTTTACGTCGGCATGGGTTGTCTGCAGACGATCAAGTATAATTTCAAGCTTCTCTTTAAGCGTACCGTTGATGGGGAAGGCCAGAAAACTGCGAATAGTCATCATGATCAATATTGTTTAATTTATCTATTCACTAATTCTTTAATGGCTGGCAGGGCTTTAAGAGCGGCGTCTTCACCCCGTTTGATCAGTTGATCGGCTTCATACAACTCAAACCAGCTGATCCCTCTTAGATCCGGATGGATGAGAACGTCAGCCTGCTTGGCGCTTTGTTGGGCGATCACAAATTCGCCCGCTTGTAGAGTACGGACAACAATGTCGGCAATATTCGGCATAAAAACTTTAGACATAAACCTGCCTAAACGAAAACCTATGAATTTAAACGGATGCTTGGCAAAAGGGATTTCCAGGCACACTTTAAGATTAGCTTCCCGTTGTTTCTGCCCCCAATCAACTTCCTCCGGTGACTGCAATACATCGACCGCGATGATCTTTTTAACACCCATATCGGTTAACACATTCGTAGGCAGAGGATTTAATACACCGCCATCGATGATCATTTGTTTGCCCTCTATCACCGGCCTGACAACGACCGGAATGCCCACGCTTTTACGCACCGCATCTATCAAAAATCCGTCATTAATGACAACTTCTTTACGATGAAAAAGATCATAGACCACGACCTTTAAAGGAATTTTGGTGTCATGAAATGTTTTATTATCCAATTTGGCTTTAAGCCACCGGCGTATGCCCTCGCCTTTGACTAATCCCGATAAAGGCGTAGCCAAGGGCACTACCAGAAGTGTGTATATTAAACTCAATATATAAAGCTTGAGAATGATCAAAACGAACATTATTAAAAATATAACCAAAGCACGTTCAAACGGAAAATCAAAAAATTCTAATATCCTGGATTTTTTTTCAAACTCACGGGCAAACTTTTCTATTTCATCCGCAGTGTACCCGCAGGCCCATAAACTGCCGATCAGCGCCCCCATACTGCTGCCGGCGATCACATCGACGGTAATGCCCTCGCGCTCTAAAACACGGATCACGCCAATATGCGCCACACCCAAAGCCGCCCCGCCTCCAAGGGCCAGCCCAACCATGATCTTGCCGATCTGGCGTGACAGCCGGCATATGGTTTGGGCGTATTGACTTTTGGCATCCACCTCTGCAAAAGCAAAACCGGGAATGACTTTTTTATAAGTAAACTCCGTAGGTTCCAGGTGAGGCAAAACTAAAAAGACATCATAGTTAAGTATTTTCTTGATCTCGCCGGTAGACATGTGATTTTCCGTGTTGACCCCGCTAATAACAACCCCCACGCTCTCCGCATGAAACCTATCTTTAAGCAGCTGGCTTAGGCGGTCGATCACATGACGGGTGGAATCCAGGTCTTTCTTGCAATCAATGGTTACCAAATGAATGACATCTGACTGTGCCAAGGTTTTTATGACCGCATCATCCATTTCATTAGGCAAATCCAGGACAATGTAATGATAATCATTGACCAGAACGCTCACAAACCGGCTGATCTTTCCCATAAGAGCAGAATTTTGAGGATCGAATTTAACGCTTAAAAGATCCACGGTCAGCGCGCCCCGGATGACGGCATTAAAAATGGAGCTGTGATCGCCGGTGATGTCCGCCAAATCAACCCTTTGTTCCAGTTTATCGGAAGACAAACTTAAGAGTAAAACCTTTTTATCCATCTGTCCCTTTAAACTCAAAGCCAGGTTCGCCGCGTAAGTTGAACTACCTGCCCCAAGCGCCGGGCCGTAGACAGAAATAATGGTGCTTTCGTGGGTATTTTTAGTATGCGTGACCTGACTGCGGATGCGTAAAGATAAACTCTGGCTTAAGGCCACCGCTAACGCGGGAGATGATCTAAGCAGCTTGGAAAAACTGTCTTTGTTGATCCTAATGACAGTGGAGTCATTAATAGCTTCATAAGTGTGGGAATGATTCTCTCCTGTCAATGTCGAAATGACCCCGAAATGCATCCCGCGCAGTATAAAATCAACTTCTTCTTTATGGCCGGCGGAATTAAGACTATAAGAATAAACCCGGCCGGAGACCAAAGCATAGAAAGCGTCGGCAGGGGCCCCCTGCTGACAGATGATGTCCCCCTTACTATACTCAATGATCTCTGCGTAACGGCTGAAACGGTTTAACGCAAACCAGCTTAAGCTCTGGAAGATCGGTATTTGCTTAAGAAGGGACAGTTTATTGTTAAAAAACAACGGTAACGCGCTCATAAAGCAATGCCTCAATAGGATTTTTAACGCGCTTTTTTCCTAGACGTCCGCTTAAGGGCTTTGGCCATGCGGATCAAGGCCTCTTGCTGGTTTTGTCCTTCAGTCAAATGGTTTTGGCAAATAGCGGCATACCCTTTGCGATTTTTGATCTTGAAAACAGCGATCTTGTTTTTAGCCATAGATAGCCTTTCTTAAAAAATATCCGTACACTGATGGAGGTAAACTTTTGCGCAAGAACACATGCAGCCATGAAGAAAAATCCGGGATGTAGCGCAAACGCGGCCGGGAAGTTTCCACAATATACAAAATAAGCCGGGCTATATCTTCAGGGTCGCGTTTGAGACCCTTAACATGGTTGAGAGACATCTCTTTTAATTTTTGACTCATGCTGTAATACGGGCTTTGAGGATTGTCAAAATCTATGGCATAACGGGCATTATCGGAAAAAATTTTGGTTGGATAACTGCCCGGCTCAACTAAGACAACATCGATGCCGAACAATTTCATTTCATAGCTCAAGCTTTCGCTGAAAGCCTCCAAAGCCCATTTGCTGGCACTGTACGCTCCCAAACAAGGAGATGCCGTCTGACCGGAAATGCTGGAAATATTAATAATTCTTCCCTTGGAACATCGGCGCATTAAAGGAATGACTTGGCGGCAGACATTCTGTACCCCAAAAAAATTGACCTCCATTTGCCGGCGTATGTCTTCCTCGGATAGATCTTCAAAAAACCCGCCGATGCCATAACCCGCATTGTTAATGAGAACATCGATGGTATGATGCTCTTTTTGAATTTCTTCAACGACATTTTTGATGCCGTCGGGCTTTGTAACATCAAGCGGCCGGATCGTTGCATGAGCTTTGCGGCGGTTGAGTTCTTCCTGCAATCCTTGGGCCTTACTTGTATCACGCATCGTCGCCCAAACAAAATGGCCGCGGGCCGCCAGACGCGCCGCCGTCAACAAGCCGAATCCGCTGGAACAGCCGGTAATAAGGATAACTTTCTGATCGTTCATATCAGAGATTTGTGGCTTTTTGAAGCATCAAGGCGTCCGCCAACGTAAGGGCGATCATGGCCTCAGCCACCGGCACGATCCTTGGCGCCAGGCAGGGATCATGACGGCCTTTGACCTGCACTTCAACTTCCTGATGTTTTTCGTTAAGGGTTTTTTGCAGCTGCGGTATGGATGAAGGTGGTTTTAAAGCCATGCGTATAATAATGTCCTCGCCGGTGGATATACCGCCGTTAATACCGCCGGCATGGTTGGTGGCAGTACCCACTTTTTGACCCTTAAGAATGAAACGGTCGTTATTCACAGAGCCGGTTAACCGGCTTACGCCAAAACCGTCGCCGAATTCAATCCCTTTGACCGAGCCGATGGACATCAGCCCCAAGGATAGACGGGCATTGAGTTTATCAAAGCAGGGGTCCCCCAATCCCGGCGGACACCCTTTTACCACACATTCAAGGACCGCCCCCAGAGAATCGCCTTTTTTGCGGGCCTCTTCAATTTTAGCTATCATAAGTGGCGCGGCTTTAGCATC
>CAYNGE010000062.1:0-7687 GCA_964396865.1 uncultured Planctomycetales bacterium | reverse complement strand
AATTATATGGTGAAATTTTAGCACATTCTAACGGGGGAGGTAAAGAGTACGTTCAGCGATTTATCCAAGGGATTAGCAATAGCCATGCGCTTATTAGTCTTTCTTTTGAAGATGTCGGCAAACGGTGGTCAGCTCTTGGGGATGCTTCCATCGAACGGATATCGCACAGCGGTTTCTTAGAGGATGAAAATGGGGTTTATTGGATAATAAAGCACAAAGAAATTGATGACATGAGTCGTGAAAAAGTTTGGAAAAATATAAAAAAGAGGGAACTGTTGGCATTCTTGCTGATGAAAGGTAAGGCCAATTTTACAGAAATCCGAGGACTTTCTTCAGATGAAGCCAAAACTTTGGGAATACCTTTAAAGTCAGTCGATGATTATTATTTAACTCGTGTTGTGACGCCGGCGAATATGGCGGGTATTTTACCTCACCAAGAAAGAGCGCAGGCTTTCTCGGCTTTATTTGTGGGTCATATCTTTTTAAGAAAGTGGGATCAGCATTTAAGAAATTTCGCTTTTGTTGATAATGGCATCCCTGTTTCTATTGACAACGATTTAATAAACGAACAAATGTATACCGCCCCGCAAGGCGGTTTTAGGGTTTTTGTTATAGATTTTCTAATGAGCAGTATTTTCAAATTATCAATACCGTTCCTAAATTTAAGAGACGTTCCGATGGTAAGGGAGGACACCAGAAATATTGACCATCAAAGAGAAGCACAAGTTGAGGTTCCAGAATTGAAGCTTGATGAGCCTCTTAAAATGACGCTCGATGATTTAGGCATGGGCAGGGGTTATGTTTCCGCCGAAGGGTTAGACAAAAAATATATTACCCAAAGTATCTTGGACTTTAAGGCAATTAAAAATATTCAAGCTATAGCCCAAGAGGCCGGATACTACGGGACAGAATTAGAAGAGATGGTGAAATACATTAAAGCTAATCAGAGTACGCTTGGTGCGGATATTGACTATGTTTGGAAGCTTCTAACAGGGGAAGATGGTGGATTTAGTAAGTTGGACCACGCAATGAATGGCCGGCCAGCGGATGGGGAAATGAACAGCGAAAAAGACCATATTAAGAAAATTGAAGCTTGGATGGACACTATCGATGCGATCATGAAGCGAGCATACGCTCCGGCCCTGGATGATCCTCAATGGCAGAACCCTGTTTTGAGGAATTCAATTCGAGGGGGGGTTGGCAACTCTTTGATGTATCCAGTTGATGGTTTTAGGTTATTTACTGATCCTAAACTTAAAGGCGAAGCGCAGATATATTTTGATAATATGATTGGAGATTTGGAAATATTAACTGATTTTTTAAATGAACTGCTTCAGACCGGACAGGTATCTGAAAACATCAAGGAGAGGATCAAACAAAGGCCGGGAGAAGGGGGATCTTTGATCCGTGGTGAGTTAAGATGGTTCCTTCGTCGTCAGGGCGTTGCCGCAGAGATTAAAGATCAAGTCAACTTAAATTCTGATCTGTTACGTTCGGTGCGTGATTATTACCAGGATATGACCGGGCAGTTAAAAGACTTACAGTCGCAGGTACTTGCCAATTCTATCATTTTGTCGGATCAGGTCGTTCAGGATATGGAAAGAAGAAGTGATGAAAGATTTGAAGCGCTTGCTCGCGGAAGTGTCAATCCAAAACGAGATAGGTTTATACAAGTAGGAAGGTTAATTAATGAGATAAAAGAGGCCGATATTGCATTAAGTAATGAGGCCAAGAAAGGAGGACTGGCACGTGAGTTTGAAGGTTTGGACCATCTCTTCCCTTCATGGGAGAGTTTAAATGTGTATGTTGACTTAAAAGAACGGGCGCATTCGTTGAAAGGGGACAGTTATAAAATCATACGCGGATTTCTTAATACTGTTGATGCAGGTTTTGCCCAATTTTGTCCATTTGATGATGTCAATGACCAAGATGTTTTATTGGCGGAATTAAAAGACAAGGCCCGTAAAGAATTAAAAGACTTGGAAGATAAATATCCCCAAGGCCTTCCTACTAATCTTCCCAATTATATGCACATTATTCATGTCAAACATGCGTATGAATTTATTGTTAAGGGAGGGTACACGCCGGAATTTATTCAATTGTTTAAGCAATTTAAGAAAACATTTCAAACAAATGAACCAAGTATTAGAGCTATTTTTAAAGAATTTGCTGCGGAAGATGGAATAGATTTCGATGCCGCCATGATTGGCCAGCCAGCGGATGAGCCAATGGCGGCAGAGGCTCCTTCATATAACAGTGAAAAGGAATTTTTAGAAAAACATGCATTAATTTATGAATCTACAGGAGCTCCAAGGGGCACTGCTCGTGAAATAATTGACAGCGAACGAGAAGCGGCACGTCAGACATTAAAAACAATTTTAGAAATGCGTCTGCGTATGGATGAGCTTGGTTTCAAAGATACGCCATTATTGATTTGGCAGGTAGATCGTCTTGGTTGTATGTATCCTAAAATGACGGATCTGATCAAGAAATCATTGGGGTTAAAAGATGAGTTTATTATTAATAAAAATTTTGATGCAGCAAAGATTAAATCAGCGCGCTTTCTTTATTACAGCGGACGGGTGTCTAGTTCTAACGCGATACGTGGCGGTTCAAAGGAGGACGAAAGAAATATTGAACCTATTAGACAGTTACAAAATTCGCCGCTCAATCCGTTTATTGTCGTGATTGATAATAGTACAAGTGAAGTATATTCTGGCGCCCAATGGGTTATTAGGGGAAGCTTGAAAAACTATTTTGCCAGAAACTTATCTGAATTAAACGGAGAAAAACGTAAAATTATAATTAATTCAAACCTATTTTCAAGAAATGTCAAGAAGATTAGCTATGGTTCTTGGATGGACAATACACCTAGTTTTTTAAATGCACCGGATTCACGTGATGCGGTATTTATTGCTGGCCAAAGAAGGATTGTTGGGGAGATTGTTCAGCAGGCCCATGAAAAAGATACGGATCAAATGTTTATAGATTTGCTGAAAAAGGATCCTAATTTGAGATCTTCCCTAGTTGAAGTCCCGCCTGATGCAGCCATGGCAGCGGATGAAGCGATGAATGTCGAGGCAAGGTTTCAAAAAGTCTATGACGAGTTACTAAAAGATCAACGATCATCAAAATATAATTTGATCCAATTGCGTGATTTTTGGACAAAAAGGGTATTGGATTTCTTATCACGTTATTCAACATTAAAGGATACAAAGACATTGAAAGAATGGCAAAGAGAAGGTTATAAATTATTTCATCCTGATTTGTTGGCACTTGAAAAAACTAAGGAGAATTTAGCTTTTGCTAACGAAGCATTTATTTTCATTGGAGAATATTTTTCTACCGGAACTACTGATCAACCTGTCGCGGTACTTGATCGAGAGGAAGCAATAAATATTCTGCAAGTAGCTGCTTATTTTGCCCACCAATGGCAATTAGTGGAAAAAGCGGATCCTGATAGCTGGATGAGTGAGTTTTATAGGTTGGCCGCGGATCGTCTTGAATTTGTACAACATGCTCTTGAAAAGACCAAAGAAGCAGAGTTACCCACACCTAAAACACTTGATGAGTGGGAAAAAATAATCGACAATCAATTAGCATACAAATATTTTGAGTCAACTATTTCTAGGAAAGGTCAAATCGGGGATGGGGCGATGACGGGGGAGAAGAAGGATGAGGCGGTGAATTCTTCTGAATTTTTGAACTGGGGAGATTTGGGGCCTACCCCATTGAATGGCAAAACAATTTTATTATTAGATGATGATGGGCTCCTTCGAAAACAAATGGCAGGACGTTTAAGAGAACGTGGGGCGGAAGTCATCGAAGCAGATCGATCTTCAGTTGCTTTAGATATACTTTCTAAAAGATACACACAAGGTCCACCACCAAAAATTGATTATATATTATCCGATTTTTACATGCCTGGTATGAATGGAGTCGAATTTATCGAAGAATTAGAACGTCAAAAAATATTTATTCCTCACAGGGTTTGGAGTGGTATTGAAAAGGGTGTCAGAGAGGAAGTTGTTGGGGGAATTATGGAAGCTCTAAAGATTCCAATAGGTGTTACAAAAAGAAAGTCCAATGGGGAGACGGATGAGGCGAAGAATTCAGGTGAAACTATTGAATTTGCTACGACTGAGAATCCACAAACATGGGATGAAGCCAAAAAGCATATAGCGGAACGTGTTAAAGTGCTTTTAATAGAAAACGATACGCCAGTCAAGGCGGTTATGGCTTTTCGAAATGATGGCCGAGTTGCTTGGAATCTAAAAACCAATTTTTCATCACACAAAGAAATGGCGGCAAGTATTGCATTATATGATCCTATTTATGGCCAATTTCCCGGATTGTCAATTAATATTGACCGGAAAAGTATGTTTGTTTTTCCTTCAGGCTTAGAAAAACCATTGCTATATGAAGAGCGTGCGTCTTTTTTTGGTCTTGAAATTAAAAAACTCCCTACTAAGAAGGATGAAGTTTTCAGTAATATTTATTTTAAACGATTCTTGCAAAAACAAATCTATTGGGCCGTAAAATTACTAACTGAGCCATATCCAGAGTTAGCAAATATATCTGTAGTCACATCCGCTGAATTATTTCCTGACAGTGATCCAAGTTCTCAAACAGCGGAAGGGTTTGAAAAGAAATATCGTTACTTATCTGATGCGGCGATGACTGGCCAGGAGCCAATGGATGGGGCGAGGACGGGGGACAAAGATCGGGCGGTGAATGCTAAAATGAAAACAGAATTAGAGTGGGAATCTCAAATAAGGGGAAGCCTGAAACAGAAACGGCTAGTTTTATTAGTTGAAGATGATAATGAGACTGCAAATCGTATTAAAAATTTTCTAGAAGGTAAGGGATTGGCGGTTTTAGTAGCTGGCAATTATGTTGATGGGATGTTTTTATACGAGGCCAATCAAAAAAGAATAGGCGCAGTTGTTACCGATGATTTTATGCCACGTAGTCAAGGTGAGCCGTTAGCAACTCAGGAAGCCTGGGGGGAAACAATACGGGCAAACATCCTTCATAAGGACAAGAACATGCCTATAATCTGGCAATCACGTGATTTCCCTAAAAATAAGGTTGATGAGCACGGCCTTATTTGGAGCAAGGAAAAGATGTCGGAGAACTTTCAAAGACTTACACAGGGGTTAGATTTTGCTATGCCACAAGAGGATAAAACGGCTGAGGTGATTACAGTTGAACAGGTTAAGCAGATAATGGTTATTTCATTTACAAAAGAAGAGTTACAAGGCTTGTGGGGGAAGTACGAAAAATATGATGAAAATATTGATAAAGATTTAGTCGCTTCAATATGGCAACCGCATTTTCAGCAAATTATTAACGAATCAGGATTATCTGTTGAAGATTTCATAACGAAATTACAGGCGGGGGCATTATCTTCTGATTTGGCTAGTCGGTTAAAGGCTCCTTTGAATCAAGAGAATGAGGCATCCTATGGCATATCTAAGATGCATTTCGATGCTCCAACAGTCAAGGCTCAACTTAAAAGACGATTTCGTTCATTAGTAGGGCAACATAATGAACCGGGTAAAATAGAAATTACTTTGGGCGGGACTTTATTTTGGGAGACTAAAGTTGTATTAAAAATAATTGACGATGAGCTCAAAGAAATTGCCAGTGAATTGCAGATTCAAGATGTAGATGGATGGATTAAAGGGTGGGATATTAGGGTCAGGGCATTGAGTATTCAAACACCATATTTGGTGGAAATTAATAAAAAACTTAACGAACAGAAAATTCTTCATAGAGAATGGGTCAAATTGGAATATATTGATTTATTGGATCCTAATCAGTGGGAGCGTTTATCCAGTCAACCCGCAGATGCTTTCTTTGTCGTGGATAGCTTATATTTAGGGGAATGGGAGTATACTAAAGATGGTAAACTGTTGGGTTTCAATAGTGAAGCGCCTATAAGACTTAAACTTCTTGAATTTATTAAACAGGTGTCCAATTTCGTTAAACAGGGGGGCGTCTTTATCACGGAAGAAGCGCTTAATGATTTATTTCATATGAATAATCGTGAAGATGCCCCGTTAATTCCTGGGTTTGAACCGATTATTGGTCCAACAGAGTATTCATTGCGGAATTCCCGAGGGGAGTCAATGCGTACAGGGGTATATGTTAAGAGAGATGAGGCGATAACAACCGGAAAAGAAGGCGGCATCAACTTAAACCCTGCCCAGATGAGCATGCAGGTCAAGAAAGAGGGTGAAGATTTTAAGTTTGATTTTAATGGTACTGAAATCGACTCCGCGCAAGTGACTGGCGCAACATTTACCATCCGCACAATGACACCGGTAACGAACCTGCCTCAAATCTTGGGGCTCAATATAGAACCGGCTGACACCCCCAAGCAAGAATTACTAGCCAAAGCTTAGCAGTAAAAAACCTTTGAAATAATCCCCCAAAAGCAGTAATCTAGGATTTAAAGGAGAAGTCGTTATGAAAAAACTATTATTTTTAATGCTTTTATTTGCAACTCCGTGTTTCGCGGCCAATTTTAGTATTCAAAGCTCCTCTTGGCAAGACGGCCAAACGATGAAAGATACTTATGTGTTCAATAGCTTTGGATGCACGGGGAATAACGTTTCTCCTGATGTTGCCTGGAGCAATGCGCCTGAAGGGACCAAGAGCTTTGCAGTTACTGTCTACGATCCGGACGCTCCCACCGGCAGCGGCTGGTGGCATTGGACAGTCTTTAATATCCCTGCTGACGTCACAGGGATCAAGGAGGGGGCAAGTTTAATCCCGGGAAAATTACCGGAAGGCGCTGTTGAAGGCCGCACTGACTTTGGAAAACCCGGCTACGGCGGCGCATGCCCGCCGAAAGGGGATAAGCCGCATAGGTATATCCTTACCGTTTATGCTTTAAAAACAGCTAAGATCGATCTTAATGCCGATGCTTCAGGGGCCCTGGTTGGTTATTATTTAAATCAAAACTCCTTAGCCAAAGCCTCGCTTACAGTTAAATACGGCCGTTAATCGGTTTTGGGGTGTTTTAATAGAAGATTCTTCATTTCTTTATCTGAAAATAATACTCTTTCCTTAAAATTAGACGTTTTTACTATACTTATTTTAAGGAGGGGATTATGATAGGTACTTTTCAGATTATAACCATAGCATTATTCACGTTAGGTTTTCTTCAATTTATAGTTGAGATGTTTTCTTAACAAACTAAGGAGAAAAAGATGCCTGAAACAACAAAAACAGAATTGATCAACGACCCTGAAGTAAGACAGGAAATTGACCGCTACAAATGGGTCGAAAGCGAAAAGGTCGGCGCTGACATTGGTTTCGAAAGAGCGGCCAAAGAATGGATGACACGTTTTTCCGAGGCATGGCTTAAATCCCGCAGGGCCCCTGAAAACAAACCTAGCGGCGTTACCGAATGCAAGACCGGCACAGTTCTAAAGAAGCCAGGGCGTAAGGCAAAGAAGAGCTAAAAAGCCCGCTAGCCGGCAGCAAGCTTTAAATTTATTTCCCGTACATGATTTCGAGTTGAGAAACCTTGGGGAATTCTGGGTAAAATTCCCCTTGAGGGCCTGTAAATCCATTCCCTGATCTTTTAATGACAACGGCCGTATAACCTCCATGGTTATTGGGGATATTAACGGTAAATTCATTCGGTTCACCAGCGGGTAGCGCTGGTATTGGT
>CAYNGE010000061.1:0-7708 GCA_964396865.1 uncultured Planctomycetales bacterium | reverse complement strand
AATGTAGGCCCATAACAAGATGCTTCACAGGACGAACCGAAGGCAAACTCATCCATGTTCGCAATGCCCAAAATAGTGCCTCCGCTTTTTTTGACTTTTTCAACCACCGCGGCATCATAGGGCGGACGGAAACCTTTTAAAATACGCGAAGCACAGGTGATTTCCTCATTTTTCATGCAAAAATTATCTTTAATGGCGATGGGTATTGGGAATTCTCCCGAATAATCCGGCTTTTGGTCCGCCAAATGCACATAGGCTTTGACCTTAGGATCAACTTGCTTGATGCGGTCTAAAAGGTCCTCGTAAGCTTCTTTGGGAGAAGCTTTGCCGGATTTGAATAGATCCAATAAGGCATGGGCAGTTAATGAGTGCAGATTCATTCAATGACTAAAGGTACTTTAAAGCAGCCGTCTTTGGCCTCAACGGCAACAGACAGGGCTTGGCTGTGGGTTAATGAAGGTTTGACTATGTCGGGACGGAAAACATTGCCTACGGGCACGGCATGGCTCGTGGGTTTAACGCCCTCTACATCAAGCTTTTGCAGCTGCTCCACGTATCGGACAATATCTCCCAGGTCTTTGGTAAAATTTCCCAGCTCTTTTTCAGGCACATGGATCCGCGCTAAAGCAGCGACATATTTTACATCTTCTTTAGAAACTGACATAAGCAGAATATTATCATCAAAGACGGGTAAAAACAAGGGTTAGTTGGCTTAGGAAGTAATAAATCTTTCTCTGAAATCATCCGGGATAGCGGTGGGTTTAAATTTCTTATTTAAACAAACCAAAGACACTTCCGCCTCAATGATCAACCGGCCGTCTTTCTTATGATGGATGGTCTGGTCAAAGACCAATTGGGAAGCGCCCATTTTCTTTAATTTGGCATCGCAAAGGAGCGTGTCCCCGTAACGCGCCGGTGAACGATAGCTGACATTGCATTGGGCCACCACGAAAACCAGGCCCCGCTTACTAAATGCCTCTACGCTTAGGTCCCTTTGTTCTAAAAATTCAGTACGTGCTTCTTCCAAATAGCACAAATACTGTCCGTAATAGACAATACCACCGGCGTCTGTATCATGATAATAAATCCGTTTTTCCATAAGCGCGATTATACCATAAGACTATTGGAAAGGTTGATGTAATTTGATAAAGTTAAATTCTCCGGACGGGCGTTGAAATCTATGTTTAAGTTCTTAAGCTCGCTTTCAAGCCTATCGCGGCCGACCATACCTTTTAAAGAATTTACAATGGTTTTACGCCGCTGCTGGAAAGCCCTTTGAATTAACTTAAAACACCATTCTTCATTGCGCGCGCGGATCTCGGGATAAGGCCGCATCATCAAACGCAAAAATAAGGAATTTACTTTTGGCGCCGGCCTAAAACAGGTATTCTTGATCTTAAAAAGCATTTTAATATCCGCGTAATACTGCGCAAAACAGCTTAAAGACCCGTAATCTTTTCTACCCGCACGGGCCGCCAGGCGTTCTCCAAATTCCAGCTGCACCGTCAAAAAAGCTGCCGTGATCTTTGTCCTGTGTTCGATCAATTTCTCAATAATAGGCGTAGAAATATAATACGGAATATTGCCGATCACTTTGATACCGTCGGGCAAATGATCCATGTTCATTTTAAGAAAATCGCCATGTATGATCTCTGTGGGAGGATTGAATTCCAAACGCAATGAAGCGATCAGATCACGGTCGGTTTCAACACAAATAAGCCTCTTGACTTGGGGGGCAATTAAGCGCGTCAAGGCGCCTTGACCCGGGCCTATTTCCACCACCACGTCTTTAGAATTAAGATCACAGGCTTCAATGATCTTCCGCTGAATATGAGCGTCGATAAGAAAATTCTGACCTAAATTTTTCTTAAGGGGGATGGTTGATTTCATGCCAGTTGACAGGCGAGTTTGATGGCTGCCAGCATTGACGAAGGGTCGGCCTTATTTTTCCCGGCAATGTCAAAGGCCGTACCATGCGCTGGAGAGGTACGGACAAACGGCAAACCAACGGTCAAATTCACTAATTCTTTCATATACATGCCCTTAAGAGGCGCCAATCCCTGGTCGTGGTACATAGCGATGATACCATCGTAAGGATTGCCTGTTTTGCAGAATGCAAAAAATGTATCCGCCGGCAATGGGCCCACGGCATTAAACCCTAAGCGTCTGGCCTTTCGGATAGCAGGAACAATATACCGGCCCTCTTCCCCGCCTAAAAGCCCGCCTTCTCCGGCATGCGGATTAAGGCCAAGTACGGCAATTTTAGGACTTGCGATCTTAAATCTCTCCTTTAATGTTTTTGCCATCAAAGCAATGGAACCAAATACCGCCGGCACAGAGATCAATTTCGGCACATCCCTTAAAGGCACATGACGGGTCAAAATAGTTAAACGTACTCGGGGAGCAATGAACATCATATCAAAATGTTTGACGCCAAAAGCCCGGGCCAAATATTCCGTATGCCCTACAAAACCTTTGTGATAAAGGCTGACAGCCTCTTTGGATAAAGGCGCTGTAACCAAGGCATCCGCCGCTCCCTCTTTGATCATAGCAACGGCCTTTTGTAAATATTTAAGCGACCCCTCCGCGGCTTGTTTATACGGCACGTCCACCACTGCAACGCAAGCAGGCAGGCGCCCTAAAACTTTTCTATTCCCAATGACCATAAAACGCGGCCGACTGCGATCACCCGGTCTGAGAGCCGCCAGGGCTTTGCGGATGACTTCTGCGCCTATCCCCCTGGGATCACCCATCGTAATGGCAACAACCTTATCATTTGACTTCAACATAGGCTTTCTGCCGCAGCTTATCAACCCATTCCTTAAATTTAGACTGAAATTGGTCATCGAGAAGTTTATTATAGATCTGTTCTTTGACCTCTGCCAAGGATTCCTGTTTGGCCGGCGTGATCCCGATGTTTTTAAAAACATAGATGCCGTTTTCGACCTCAACCGGCTGGGAAACTTCATCCAGTTTTAGATGAAAAACCACGTTGTCGATGCTGTCGACCATCTGCCCCTCTTCGATCGTCCCAACAGAAGCGGCATCGGAATACCCCTTGGATACCTTATCAAAGTCCTCGCCCGCGATCATACGCGCGCGCGCCTCGGCGGCACGGTTACGGGCCTCCTGCTTGCCCCATTTTTCGAAAGAAACAAAAACAGACTGCAGATTGATTTGGGTCTTGTGCTCAAATTCATCCAAATGCTTATTATAATATTCCGTAACATTCTGCGGATTGACAAAAATTTTATCGCGCACTTCAGAATCAATGATATACCTGACCTTCAATTGGTCCGTTAATTTCTTTTTCAAGTCGCTGACTGTCAGGCCTTCCGCGTTAAGCGACTGTAAGAACTCATCTTCGCTCCCATAGTGGTCCTTGATCTCCTTGATGCGTTTATCAATGATCTCATCGCGGATGGTCATTTCTTTTTCATTGGCCTCAGCTAAGATCAATCTGTCCTCGATCAATTTATCCACACCCTTTTGCTCATAATCCCCCATGATCTCCTTGATCTCCTCGGGAGATTTATTCTCGATCTTCAATTGACTATAAACGCTTGCTATATATTGCTGCAGATCTTTCAAGGTAATGGCATCGTCATTGACAACGGCAATAATGCCGTCTTTGGGAAGGTCCTTGGCATGGGCCAAAACTCCCCAGGCTAAAAAACACAAAAGCCATACGGGGAAACATCCCATAAAAATGTTACGCTTACAACGATCCATGTTGACTCTCCACTTCTTTTTTTAAATGTTCAATGGATTCCTTAAGAAGCCTGCAGTACAGGTCAAAACCGATGCTGGCAATAAATCCGTGCTGCTGGGCCCCCAATAAATTACCGGCACCGCGGATCTGCAGGTCTTCGAAGGCAATATGAAAACCCGATCCCAGATCGCTGTGTTTCAAAATGGCTTTCAAACGCTGACGGGCAACTTCCGTTTGAAGCTCGGTTGACGGCACGATAAAATAGGCGAAGGCCTGAATGTTCAAACGGCCGACCCTGCCGCGAAGCTGATGCAAGTCCGCCAACCCGAATGTATCCGCGCGATTGACGATCAGCGTATTGGCGTCGGGCACATCGATCCCGGATTCAATGATCGTCGTGCACACCAAAACGTCTATCTCATGCTTGAGGAATTTTAACATTATTTCTTCCAAGAAGCGAGCGCTCATTTGCCCGTGTGCTACGGCCAGGCGCGCGGAAGGGGCCAACTTCCTTAAACCATCGGCAATTTTATCGATGTCTTCCACGCGGTTATGTAAGAAAAATACCTGCCCATGGCGCGCCAACTCACGCTCAATGGCTTCGCCAATGATCTCCCGGTCAAAAGCAATGATCTGGGTTTTTACGGCCAGACGGTTAGTCGGCGGGGTTGAAATGACCGACATGTCCCGCGCGCCGGAAAGCGCCATGTAAAGTGTTCTTGGGATCGGGGTCGCTGTCAGCGTGATCACATCCGCCAACAGACGGAGGTGTTTTAATTTTTCTTTGGATTTGACCCCAAAACGCTGCTCCTCATCAATGATCACCAGCCCCAGGTCCTTAAAAGCGACGTCCTTGGAGAGCAGCCGGTGAGTGCCGATCAAAATATCTATCTTCCCTTCCCGGGTCTCACGAACGATCTGTTCCTGTTCAAGCTTGGTGCGAAAACGCGACAACATTCCCACCTTGACCGGAAAACCTTCCAGCCGCTTGCTGAAATTGTAATAATGCTGTTCAGCCAAGATCGTTGTAGGGACCAAAATAGCCACCTGTTTGCAGTCCGTCACCGCTTTAAAGGCCGCACGCATGGCCACCTCGGTTTTGCCGTAACCGACATCCCCGCAAATAAGCCGGTCCATGGGCCTAATGGATTCCATATCTCTCTTCGTTTCCAGCGTCGATCTTAACTGGTCGGGCGTTTCTTTATAAGGGAATTTGGATTCAAATTCTTTTTGCCATTCATGGTCACGGGAAAAAGCGAATCCGGCTAACTGCGCGCGTAAAGCCTGCGTACGCAATAGTTCGGCAGCCAAAAGCCGCAGCTTTTTTTCCACAGCACGGCGGGTCGAGAGCCATTCCTTGCTCCCCAACTTATGCATGCGGGCCGGACGTTTAGAAAAAGACACATACTTCTGCACCAGATGAATATCATGCTTTGGGACGAATAATTTGTCCCCGTCCTTATATTCGATCACCAAATGTTCTTTTTTTTGGGCGTTAACCTCAAATTCCCTGATGCCCAAAAACCGGCCTATGCCGTGATGATTATGCACGACATAATCGCCCTGTTTAATATCAACAAAATTATTTAAAGGGACTTCGGAGGAAAATACAGCCGGGGAAAAAGTTTTGTAAGGAAGCACTAAAACTATTTTGTGCTCATCGATACGGGCCGCGGTCTCGGGGTCAAAGCCATGGATATGGACGATCGTTTCGTCATCCATTTCCAGACGCAAAGGAATTTCAAAATGGACGGGATAAATATCGAGCACGCCCCCCCGCAGGGCAAACTCACCTTCTCTATAAACTTTCGTCGCCCGGGTATACCCAAAGGCGACGAGAGTTTTAATGACTTCATCAATGTTGACCTTTTGGCCAACCAGGAATTCCAATGATTTAAACATCTACGGGAATTCGGCCTACCATTTTTTATTACCCTGCCACCACAAGAAAAGAGGAGACACGATCCACACGGTTGAATATGTCCCGAAAAGAAAACCGCGGATCAATACAAAGGCAAAAGTATTGAGCACTTCTCCTCCGAAGAAATACAGGGCCAAAGCGGACAAGGTCGTCATGAACATGGTCAGGACGGTCCGCCCTAATGTTTGATTGATGCTTTCATTGATAACATCGGATAGGGTCTTATTGCGCATCTTAGGCGCGTTTTCACGCACACGGTCATAAATAATAATGGCATCGTTAGTTGAATAACCTGTGATCGTTAATATGGCAGTAACGACCAGCAGGTCGATCTGACGGCCTGAAAGGATGATCAAGGATAAAGTGATCAACAGATCATGGAAAATAGCCACCACCGTGGCCGCCCCAAAAGTATAATGCTTGAAACGAAACCCGATATAGATCAACATCCCGCCCAACGCGCAGACAATGGCCAAAAGGGCTTTAGTACGCAGGGCTTGTCCGACCACCGGTCCCACCTTTTCTATGCGCATGATCTGAAAACTATTTTCCGGCATTTTGCTTTTTAAAACATTGACCACTTGATCATGCGTATCTTCGGAGGTCCGGATGATGACATTGTCAGGGGCATTGGGAAAAGTTTGAATGACCGCATTCTCCACTTTTGCGTGCCTTAACAGGTCGCGTAATGCGTCAGCCGTGACGGGTTTGGCAAATTTGAATTCCTGGACCTGTCCTCCGGCAAAATCAATACCAAAAACCGCTTCCTTTTTATGAACAAAATCAATGGCTCCGGCGATAATAATGCTGCCGGAGATAGCAAAACAAATATATTTCTTGTTTAAAAAGTTGAAATTGGGCTTCTTAAACAGGTGCATCATCGGTAAAGACTTAATGATCCTCTCCGATATAAGCCAATTAAAAAAGGTGCGCGTGACATAAACCGAACTGAACAATGAAGCGATCAGACCTGTCGATAATGTGATGGCAAACCCTTTGATAGGCCCGGATCCAAATTGAAATAGGAAAAACGCCGCGATCAACGAAGTCACATGCGAGTCAAGGATCGCTGACCAGGCCCGGGCATAACCTGTATTGACCGACGCAACCAAGGGCCTGCCGTTATCAATTTCTTCCCGGATACGCTCGTTAATAAGCACGTTGGCATCCACCGCCATACCCAAGGTCAAAATAATACCTGCGATACCGGGCAGCGTCAGCGTCACCTGGGAGTCAGGCATAAGGATGTTGATCAAGCCCATGCTTCCTAAGATCATCAACAAATTGATGACCAAAGCCAAGGAGGCAATAAATCCTCCGATAAAATAATAAAGACACATAAAGAACACGATCGCAACTCCGCCTAAGATCGTGGCCCTGATACCGGCCTCAATGGAATCCTTCCCCAATAAGGGGCCGATGGTGCGCTCTTCTTCAATATGCATGGGAACGGGCAAAGCGCCGGTACGCAAAGCCAGGGCCAAAAGCGAGGCTTCTTCAAACTTAAATTCTCCCGTAATTTCCGCGTTGCCGGTTAAAATGGGCTCGCGGATACTGGGAGCGGAAAGCACTTCGCCGTCCATGACAATGGCCAGGCGATCATTGACATGGGCGGTCGTCAAATCAGCGAAATCCTTGGTCCCCTTGTCATTAAACGACATGGAGATCTTAGGCTGCATGCCGGTGCGGTCAAAATCCACGTGCGCTTCTTTAATGCCTTCCCCGCCCATGGCCACTTCTTTGTAGATCAAGATCGGCGTATTCTCTTCCTTTTTCATGTACATGAGAAGATCGCCGTCAGGAACATGGCCTGCCAATGCATCTCTTAATTTACTTTCATCAGGATCGACCAAATGAAATTCCAAATGTGCCACACGTCCGATGATGCTAAGGGCTTTTTCACGGTCCGTGACACCGGGCAATTGCAATAAAATCTGGTTATCGCCCTGACGTTGAATGGAAGTCTCACCCACGCCCAAGCCGTCAATACGATTGCGCAGGATCTCCATGGACTTGAGCACCGCGTCTTCCTTGGCCGCGGCGGTGGGAAGCTGGTCGTTCTCGACCTTCAAGAC
>CAYNGE010000060.1:0-7708 GCA_964396865.1 uncultured Planctomycetales bacterium | reverse complement strand
GGAGTGGCGGTGGATGGGACATTAGGTTTGGCCGGACACGCTTTGTTGATGGCCCAGGCATTAGGAGAAGGCGGGCATTTGATCGGCATAGACCGCGACAGCGCCTCTTTGGCAGAGGCCCAAAAACGATTGGCTTCTCTAAGCTTAAGGGTTGATTTGTTACAGGGGAGTTTTAGTGCACTCGATCGGATCTTGGCCAAGCTTCAAGTCAGCGCTGTCGACGGTATTTTATTGGATCTTGGGATATCGAGTTTTCAGCTGGATGATGCGGGCCGTGGTTTCTCGTTTAAAACCGATGGCCCTTTGGACATGAGAATGGATCCCGCAGGCGAGGGCGCAAGGGCTGCGGACCTGGTCAATACTTTAAAGCAAGCTCAGCTGGAAAAAGTGATCAGTGAATTTGGCGAAGAACGGTTCGCCGGGCGTATTGCGGCGGCGATCGTGATGCACAGGGCCCATGCGAAAATTACCACGACCAAAAAGTTGGCGGACATTATTTTGCGCGCATTGCCAAAAGGCTATACCCGCGGGCGCATTCATCCGGCGACCAGGACATTTCAGGCTTTGCGTATCGCTGTTAACGAAGAATTGGAGGTTTTATCGCGAGGGCTGGAGGTGTGTTTTAAGCAGCTTAAAAGCGGCGGGCGGTTATGCGTAATTTCGTTCCATTCGCTGGAAGACCGCCTTGTAAAAAATAAATTTCGGTCTTGGGGACAGGCGCACGAAGGCATTGTTCTTACCAAAAAACCTCTGGTGGCGGATGATGATGAAGCTGCCTGTAATCCGCGCAGCAGAAGCGCTAAATTAAGAGGCATTGAAAGGACCTGATGAGCTTAAAAGTTTATTTTAAAGTTGCAGTATTTGCCACCATCATTTCTTTGCTGTATATTCATATGCAAATGAATATTTTTGAATTAGCATATAAGGGCAAAGACAGGGAAAAGATCATCCATGAATTAGCCGATGCCAACGGGGCGCTGACCCATCAGATCCTGACGCTTAAATCCGCCAATAATCTGGGCAATCAACTTTTAGACAAAGAAAATAGTTTGCAGTTTATGGGCCGTGACCATATGATGACGGTGGTAACGCCGCCGGTGGCTGGCATGCCGGGGCTGCCGGCGCCCAAGGTCCATGTCGAAAATTCTTTATGGAATTTGTTTTCTTTCTTGGGGGCCCAGGAAGCCAAGGCCTGGGACCAAAATAATTAAATAAACAGAGGTTCAATTGTACCTGCGTAAGTATCCCCATCGATTTGCGGTGGTGTCCATATTTTTGTTTCTAGGGTTTGCGTACTCTGTTTGTTTTTTGATCTTTATCCAGATCTTTCGCTCCGCGTACCTGAGCAATCTGGCCCTTCGGCAGCACGAGCACTCCATTATTCTTGAACCCAAGCGCGGGACTATTTACGACCGCAATATGAGGGCTCTGGCGATCAATTTGCCGGTTTATTCTATTTATGCCAATGCCCGCTCCATGCGCCAGCAACGCGATACTGATATAGCTATAGAAAGATTGTCCGGGATCTTAAAGGCGGACCCTCAGGCGATCCGTAAGCAATTAGATAAAGACAAATATTTCGTTTGGATCGCACGAAAGGTGCCGGAAGAAACTTACCGTCGGATCAGGGATCTGAAATTGCAGGGCATCGGCTTTATAAAAGAAAGCAAACGTTTTTATCCAAACCAGAGCTTGGCCGCACATCTAGTCGGCTTTGCCGGGATGGATAATAATGGTTTAGACGGCCTTGAACGCGATTACGATAAATACCTTAAAGGACAGCCGGGCCGTGCCATCATTTTGCGCGACGCCCGTCAGAGGGAATTGATGTATGATAAGGGTTACCTCGCCCCTGTGGACGGCTTTAGCATAGTTTTGACCATTGATGAAACAATTCAATTTATTGCCGAGCGCGCCCTTGATAAAATGTATAAAAAATACAATGCCAAGGGGGCGAGCATTATCGTCATGAATCCCCAAACCGGAGAGATCCTGGCTTTTGCCAACCGTCCCACTTATAATTTGGAAGAGGCTTCTAAAAGCACGCCGGAGTCGCGCACCGATCGCGCGATCGTTTTTACTTATGAACCGGGTTCTGTATTTAAAATTGTTACGGCTTCGGCGGCTTTGCAGGAAGGGGTCATCAAAGAGGGGGATATGATCTATTGCGAGCATGGCGCCTACCGTGTGGCCAATCATATTTTGCATGATCATGAGCCTTTAGGCACGCTTACATTTAAACAGGTTATTGAGCAGTCGAGCAATATTGGCACGACCAAGGTCGCCCAGCGCTTGGGGCCGCAGAGGGTGTATGATTACGCTCATCGTTTTCGTTTTGGTATGAAAACCGGCATTGATCTGCCCGGCGAAGCCAGCGGGATGTTAAAACCGGTCAGGCAATGGTCCAAAACCTCTATCGGGGCGGTCCCCATCGGGCAAGAAGTGACAGTCACCCCTATTCAATTAGTCGGAGCGATGTCTGCCATTGCCAATAACGGGATTTATATGCGCCCTTTTGTTGTCAAGTGCATCAAAGACGTTTATGGCCAAATTATTTTTCAGAATACTCCTCAAATTTTGGATAAGGTGATTTCCAAGGCAACGTCTAAACGGATGAAAGCTATTTTAGAAGGCGTTGTTAAGGAAGGTACCGGCACGAAAGCGGCCGTTCCGGGAGTTGATGCCGCGGGAAAAACCGGAACGGCGCAAAAGGTGGTCAGCGGAGTTTATTCTCACGATCATTTTTATGCGACTTTTGACGGTTTTGCTCCGGTGGAAAATCCCCAACTGGCCGTTGTTGTGGTTTTTGATGATCCTCACCCGGCTTATTACGGGGGCACGGTGGCAGCGCCGGTTTTTGCGCAAGTGGTGGGGGATTCTTTAAAATACCTTAATTCCCATCAGACTCCATTAACAGACGATGATGGGTCAGTATAAGCAGGGATATCAGTATGCGTTTGCGTGATTTGATCGATGGTATTTATACTAAACCCTTGGCCGTCTGTTGGCAGGACTTTGAAGTCCGCACGGTTTCCTGTGATTCGCGCGAGACACAGAAAGACGGTTTATTTGTGGCGCTCGCGGGCACTAAGTATGATGGACGGAAATTTATCAAGGACGCGATCGCCCAAGGGGCTAAGATCATAGTCCAACAGGGCCCATGCGGGCTTGAGGCCATGCCCTTCGCGGACCGTGTGTGTGTTTTGGACGTCGAAGATCCCAAATATTTCTTGCGCTGCATAGGAAGCCGTTTCTATGGCACCCCTTCTAAAAAAGTCAGGACGATCGGCGTTACCGGCACTAATGGCAAAACCACCATTACCTTTCTTATTGAATCGATCATTCATGCGGCCGGCAAGCGTTGCGGGGTGATCGGAACGATCAATTACCGCATGAATGGCCAGGTCTTCCCTTCTAAGAACACCACTCCGGGATTTTTGGACAATCAACGCACCCTTTCGCGTTTGGCCGATTTGGGTATTGAATACTGCGTGATGGAGGTTTCTTCCCATGCCTTGGACCAGGGGCGTCTCGATGGTATTAATTTTTCGGCAGGTATATTTACTAACCTGACCCAGGACCATTTGGATTATCATAAGACCATGGAAGATTATTTTAAGGCCAAGTCTTTATTGTTTGCGGGGCTTCCATCCGATGCCGCGGCCATCATCAATGCGGACGACGTTTATGGCCGGCAGCTCGTGCCTATGTGTCGAGGTTCAATTGTCACTTATGCCATTAATCATGCGGCGGATGTACGTGCTCAAAATATCACATATCATTTAAACGGCAGCACCTGCGATATTGTTTTTGCGTCAGGCAAGGTAAGGATCAATACCCATTTTATAGGCAAATATAACATTTATAATATCTTGGCGGCATTTGCCTGGGGGGTCTCCCAGGGATTAGGCGCGGAAATTATCCGTCAGGGCATTGAACATGTAAGCCATGTGCCCGGAAGGCTTGAGCCGGTCAACAATAAGAGAGGTTTTTTTATTTTTATCGATTACGCGCATACCGAGGACGGCTTACTAAACGTGTTGAAGGCTTTAAGGGCTGTCAGTTCTAAAAAGATCATTTTAGTTTTCGGATGCGGGGGCGACCGTGACCGTACCAAGCGCCCTAAAATGGCGAGGGCGGCCTGTTTATTTGCGGACCATACGTTTGTCACCAGTGATAATCCGCGCAGCGAGGATCCGCAGGCCATCATCAATGAAGTGGTCAAAGGTTTTACAAAGGATAATTATGAAACCTGCGTTGATCGCCGGGAAGCCATCGGCCGGGCGCTTGCGCTCGCCCAAAAGGACCAGATCGTCTTGATCGCCGGCAAAGGCCATGAAGATTACCAGGTTTTTAAGGACCATACCATTGCTTTTAACGAACGTGAGATCATAGAGGATTTTTTGCGGAAATAAGAATTATGTTTACTGTTAGCGAGATCATAGAAGCCGCGAAGGGAACGCTGGTGCAGGGGCCGGCCAAGGGCCGCGTGCGTTGCGTCCGCATCGATTCACGCGTTATCAGACGAGGGGAAATGTTTATCGCGATCAAAGGCGAGATCTTTGATGGACATGATTTTATTGATGATGTTGTTGCCCGCGGCGTCCGGGTCATTTTGGCGCATAAGCCGGTTTTTATCAGCGATCCTAAGGTCAGCGTCATCCGTGTCAAGGACACCGCGCGCGCTTTGGGGGACATTGCGCGTTTTCATCGTTTGCGTTTTAAAACGCCGGTGATCGCTGTAACCGGCAGTGCGGGCAAGACCACTACCAAAGAAATGATCGCGGCTGTTTTAAGCCGAAAATATAAGGTCTTAAAGAATGAAGGGACCCAAAATAATCATATCGGCGTTCCCCTGACCTTACTTAAGCTTCTGCCTTCCCATAGAATAGTTGTTTTGGAGTGCGGCACGAACCGGCCCGGTGATATTGGTTGGTTGGCTGATGTGGCGCGTCCGTCGGTTGCGGTATTTACTAATATCGGCGAATCGCATTTAGAGAAATTAAAGACCACCAAAGGTGTTTTAAAAGAAAAATGGGCTTTGACTTCTTTTATGGGACCCAAGGACACCGTTGTGATCAACGCCGATGATCCGCTTATGTCCACCCAATCTAACCGAAAAGGTCCTTTTAAGATCATTACTTATGGCACAAAACCTCCGGCTCGCTGGCAGGCGGCGGATAGTCATGTCCATGCCGGCCGTTATCTGCGTTTTATGGTTAGAGGTAAAATTGTTGAATTGAATTCCTGCGGGGTCAATAATGCTTATAATGCTATGGCGGCATTTGTCTGCGGCATATTTTTTAAGGTATCGGCCGCGGATATTATCCGGGCGCTTAAAGCTTTTGAATTTCCCCAGGGGCGCGGACAGATCGTCCGTTTGGGAAAAGGATGGCTCATCGATGACACTTATAATGCGAATCCGGTATCCATGAGATCAGCCTTGCAAACTTTACAGGCCATTGGAACCGGAGGGCAAAGGATCTTTGTCGCGGCCGATATGCTGGAATTAGGAGGCCAGTCGCAAGCTTTGCATCGTCAGGTTGGCTTGGAATTGGCTGGCGGAAATATCGATGTTTTGATCACGGTGGGCCGGAAAGCACGTCTGATGGCCAAAGAAGTACGGGCCCGTAATAAAAAAATCCGTGTATTTGCTTGCGTAGATACCCAGTCCGCGCAAAAATGCTTAGCTGGGGTTTTTCATAACGGGGATGCCGTATTGATCAAGGGTTCCCGGCGCATGAGAATGGAACAAGTAGTTGAATTTTTGTTGGCGGCACCTAAAGGATGGGTTTAAGTTTTTATGTTTTATTTTTTATCGCAGTGGGCTCCTCATTTAACCTGTTTTAATATTTTTCGTTATATCACCTTTCGTTCCGGCATGGCCGCGGTCACGGCTTTTTTGCTGTGCATGATATTCGGCCCGTTATTTATTGATCTATCCCACAAACGCCATATCCGTGAATTAGCCAAACGCCGGGATGCTCCCGGATTAGACCAGTTTCAGGTTAAAAAAGAAGGCACTCCTACCATGGGCGGGGTCTTTATCGTTGGAAGTATTTTGGTTTCGGTCATTTTGTGGGGCAATTGGAGCAATATGTTCATCATTATGACCTCTTGGGTCTGCCTGGCCTTGGCGTTAGTCGGAGGGGTGGATGATTATGTGAAATTAAAAGGCATCGGTTCCCGCCGAGGCATCTCTGTCCGTGTCAAGTTCTGTTGGCAGGTCCTGATCGCTTTTATTGTCGGTGTTTTTGTGTATTTATATCCTGACATTACGACTAATCTGGATATACCGTTTTTTAAGAACCTCATCGTCAATTTGGGCCCGTTGTTCGTCTTCTGGGTGGTTTTAGTCGTGGTTGGTTCCTGCAACGCGGTCAATCTTACCGATGGTCTTGACGGTTTGGCCATCGGTACTACTTTGATGGTGGCTTTTACCCTGGGAACCTTAAGTTATGTGACAGGCAACGTGCGTATGAGTGAGTATTTGTTTGTTCCGCATGTGCCGGGATCAGGGGAATTGACGGTGTTTTGTTCTGCTATCGTCGGAGCAAGCCTGGGGTTTTTGTGGTTTAATTGCTATCCGGCCACTGTTTTCATGGGAGATGTGGGGTCTTTGGCTTTGGGTGGAAGCCTTGGGATGATCGCCGTTTTGATCAAAAAGGAATTGTGGCTGATGGTTTTAGGCGGGGTTTTTGTCATTGAAGCCTTATCGGTGATCCTGCAGGTGTTTTCTTTCAAAATAACCGGCAAGCGTATTTTTAAAATGTCACCATTCCATCATCATTTGCAATTATCGGGCTGGAATGAGAATAAGATCATCGTCCGTTTTTGGATCGTGGCCATCATACTGGCGATGCTGACGTTAACCACGCTGAAAATCCGTTGACCCATTGCATGGGAGAACGTAAGAATATATTTTTTCACGGCCGGACGCTTGACCCCCATCCCCACAAACTCGGCCTTCGGGCTTGCTATCGCAAACAAGCCCTCAGGCCTGTGGGGTAGCAGGCCTTATCAAAAATATATTCTTACGTTCTCTTTATAGCCATAGGCCAAATATACTAATTGGTAGACGTCACTATTTGAATATGTCTTTTGATTTAAAGCATAAGAAAGTCACTATCATCGGCGCGGCCAGAAGCGGCATTGCCGCAGCCAATGCTGTTTTGCGTTTGGGCGGTTACCCCAAGATCTCGGAGAGCAAACCGCTTGATCAGTTGAGTTTGCAGCTTAAAGAATTATCTGACCCTGCCCGTGTGACCATTGAAGCCGGGGGACATACCAGAGGCTTTGTGGAAGATAGTGATTATGTGGTCCTAAGCCCGGGGGTGCGCCTAGACGCTTTGCCGGTCCAATGGGCCCGCAAGCACGCTATTGAAGTCATGGGCGAGGTGGAATTCGCCTTTCGTTTATGCCCATGCCCTGTGGTGGCTGTCACCGGCAGTAACGGGAAGACGACGACAGCAACTGTCATTGCACAGATCCTTAAAGACGCCGGCCGTAAGGTATGCTTATGCGGCAATATCGGAAGCCCTTTTTCCAAATATGTGCTGGATTTAAAGCCTTCGGATATTGTAGTTTTGGAGATCAGTTCTTTTCAGCTGGAGAGCACCGTTCATTTTAAACCGGCCATCGCGGTATGGACGAATTTTAGCCAGAACCATTTAGACCGGCATAAGGATTTGGAAGAATATTTTCAGGC
>CAYNGE010000059.1:0-7780 GCA_964396865.1 uncultured Planctomycetales bacterium | reverse complement strand
CGTTTAGGGTTAAAGACCAACGCGTAGAAAAGGACGGGAAATAAAAATGAACAAATCCGCAGTATTCGGTTATGAGCTCTTACTTGATCTTTATGATTGCAAGCCGGGAGCGTGTGACGATCTGACATTGTGTTATAGTTTTCTCGACGAGATTGTTGGGTTCCTGGGGATGGAAAAGCAGGCGCCTCCATCGATCTTTCGGTCCGATGGGATGCGTTTCCCCGATAAGGCCGGCCTGTCCGGCTGGGTGCCTTTAATTGAGAGCTCCATTGTCATCCATACGCTTACACCCAAAGATTATATCAGCGTGGACATTTATTGCTGCCGCGCTTTTGACCGTAAGAAAGCCGAAGAGTTTTGCCGCGGTTTTTTTGATCCTAAAAAGGTGCATGCGCAGTTTGTCGAACGGGGTTTAAGTTATTACCAGGAGACGGCTGGCTTGACCAAGGAATTGGCGCACAAGTGATCTTATTGTAATGTTTTAGGATTTAAAGCAAGGATTTTAAGGGGATTGGCTAAAAACTGATCCCCTTTGTTATTTGCAAAACCGCTTCCTCGTTGAAAATAGTTTTTCGTTACGCCTATCAGGGGTAATATGCCTTATACCACCAACGATATCAAAAATATTGAAAGCAAATGGCAGAAGTTTTGGGAAAAGCACAAGACCTTTCGCGCCAAAGAGGACCCCGCAAGGCCCAAATATTACGTGCTGGAAATGTTTCCCTATCCATCGGGGAAGATCCATATGGGGCATGTGCGCAATTACACCATCGCTGATGTGATCGCCCGTTATAAAATGATGCAGGGTTTCAACGTATTGCATCCTATCGGCTATGATGCTTTTGGCCAGCCGGCGGAAAACGCCGCCATCAAAGGGAAAACCAATCCCGCCGAATGGACCTTTCGCTGTATCGCTCAGATGCATGATGAATTACGGAAAATGGGCTTTTCCTATGATTGGGACCGGGAGCTCTCCACCTGCGATGCCGAATACTATAAATGGAACCAGTGGATCTTTATCAAGATGTTCGAGCGCGGGTTGGCTTATAAAAAAGCCTCGTCGGTCAATTGGTGCCCTGACTGTGAAACGACCTTGGCCAATGAAGAAGTGATCAACGGCGGCTGTTGGCGCTGCAAGACCGCGGTCGTGCAAAAAGACCTGGAGCAATGGTATTTAAAGATCACCCAATACGCGCCTTTATTGCTTGAAGATCTAAAAAAATTGGAATATTGGCCCTCCCGCGTGCGCACCATGCAGGAGAACTGGATCGGCAAAAGCTATGGGGTCGAGATTTTTTTTAAAATTAAAGAGGCCGCGGAGACCATCAGTGTTTTTACCACGAGGCCGGATACGATCTTTGGCGCCACTTATGTGGTGCTCGCCCCGGAACATCCTTTAGTCAAAAAGCTGACCGCAGGGACACCGCAGGAAAAGCAAGCCCTGGCCTTTATTGAAAAAGCGGCCCACAAGAGCAAATCCCTGCGCATGTCCGGCGATGAGCGCAAGGACGGTGTTTTTATAGGGCGTCACGCGATCAATCCTGTCAATGGAGAGGCCATACCCATTTATATCGGTGATTATGTATTGATGGAATACGGCACGGGCGCCATTATGGCCGTGCCCACCCATGACCAGCGCGATTTTGAATTTGCCAAACAACATCAACTTCCCATGCGCATTGTCATTGAAGACCCCCAAGATCCTAAGATCACCGTCGAAAAAATGTCCAAGGCTTATGAAGAAGACGGGAAGCTTGTTTCTTCCGGGGAGTTTAACGGGACGCCCAATGAAGAAGCCAAAAAGAAGATTGCCGAATGGATGCAGGTCAAAGGCTTTGGAAAGATCGGCATTCATTGGCGTTTGCGCGATTGGCTGATCTCCCGGCAGCGCTATTGGGGGACGCCGATCCCGATCGTCTATTGTTCTGTTTGCGGGACCGTTGCCGTGCCGTATCATCAATTGCCGGTGGAATTGCCCAAGGATGTACAGATGACCGGCGAGGGAGGATCGCCGTTGGCACGTTTGCGTACTTTTGTGGAATGCGCCTGCCCTAAGTGCGGCCGCCAAGCCCGGCGGGAAACTGATACCATGGCGACATTTTTTGATTCGTCCTGGTATTTTTTACGTTTTTGTTCAGCCCATGATCATGAAAGAATATTTGATGATAAAGAGGCAAAATACTGGATGCCGGTCAACCAGTATATCGGAGGTATCGAGCATGCTATTTTGCATTTATTGTACGCGCGTTTTTTTACCAAATTCTTTAAAGACCTGGGGATGATCACCGTTGAAGAGCCCTTTGTACGCCTATTGACCCAGGGGATGGTCCTTAAAGACGGAGAGGTGATGTCCAAATCCCGCGGCAATACGGTTGACCCGGATGAAGTTTTGTCCCGGTACGGGGCCGATACCTTGCGCTTGTTTATTTTATTTGCAGCGCCTCCGGAGGATCAGCTGGAATGGAATAGCGATGGATTAGAGGGGGCATGGCGTTTTCTAAACCGGGTGTATCAGATGGCGGAGAAGCGTTTCGTCATTGCGAGGAGTCCCGCCAAGGGCGGGACGACGAAGCAATCTCAACAAGATGACGCCGATGCAACTTTAGAACGCGAAAGAAACAATGCTGTCAAAAAAGTGACCCAGTGTTTCGAGGAAGGGTATAAATTCAATACAGCCATCAGCCATCTGATGGTTTTAGCCAACGCCATTGATAAATACAAAGTCGATCCTATTAATCTTGCCAAGCAGAATTTATTAAATCAGGCTATTGAAACGTTGGTTATTTGCTTAGCCCCGTTTGCTCCGCATGTGGCCGAAGAGATGTGGCAGATGATGGGCAAGACCGAGACCACCATCTCCGGGGTCAAATGGCCCGGCTTCGATGAGACAGCGCTTAAAACCAGTACCATTATGATCGCCGTACAGATCAATGGCCGTGTCCGTGCACAAATTCAAATCACCCCTGATATGCCGGAAGATCAATTGCGTAAAATTTGCCTGAGCGATCCAAACGTCGCCAAGTATGTAACCCAGGCCGCCATCAAGAAATTTATCATAGTGCCCAATAAACTTGTGAGCATTGTGGTCTGAATTTTGTTATACTACCTTTCATGAAATTCATCGCTGACCTGCACGTCCATTCCAAATATTCCCGCGCCACCGCCAAAAATCTGGATCTCGAAAATCTTCATCTTTGGGCCCAATATAAAGGTATTCAGATAGTCGGCACAGGGGATTTTGTGCATCCCAAGTGGTTTAAGGAGCTAGAAGAGAAGCTTGAGCCTGCACAGCGTGGATTATTTAAACTCAAGGAAAAATTTGCCAAGCCGATCGACGCTCAAATCCCCAAGAGCTGCCGGGGACAAGTGCGCTTTATGCTGTCGGGGGAGATCTCCAGCATCAAAAAACGTGATGATAAAGTATACAAAGTCCACAATTTGATACTTGCACCATCCCTGCAAGCTGCCGAGAAAATTCAAACTGAGCTGGGAGCCATAGGTAATATTTCTTCCGATGGACGTCCTATTTTGGGGCTGGACCCTTATGATCTGCTTAAGATAACGCTTCAAGCCGATGCCAGGAATTTATTCATACCGGCGCATATCTGGACACCATGGTTTTCAGTGTTAGGTTCCATGGGCGGCTTTGACAGCATGACGGACGCTTTCAGGGATTTGACCAAACATATTTTTGCCGTGGAGACCGGCTTATCTTCCGACCCTCCAATGAACTGGCGGCTTAAACAATTGGATGATTTTATTTTGATCTCCAATTCAGACGCTCATTCGCCCTCCAAACTGGGACGCGAAGCCAATATTTTTGATACAGATCTTTCCTATGACGGTATTTATAAAGCATTAAGCGATAAAAACGACAAAGGGCTGTTGTCAACCCTTGAGTTTTTTCCTGAAGAGGGCAAATATCATTTTGACGGTCACCGCGCCTGCCAGGTGCGCTGGAGCCCTAAGGAAACCATTAAACATAAAGGCATTTGTTCTGTTTGCGGCAAGCCGGTAACGGTGGGCGTTATGAGCCGGGTCGAAATATTAGCTGACAGGCCGCAGGGGGATAAATCTAAGCGTTGGCGTCCGTTTCAAAATATCGTGCCTCTCCCCGAGTTGATCGCCGAGGCCAAAGATTTGGGCACGGCCGGCAAAGCGGTGCAGGAAGCTTACATGAATGTTTTAGCTAAATTGGGCAATGAGTTTTATATTCTTTTGGATTGCCCCATTCAGGATATTGCGCGCACGGCCGGTGACGTTGTAGCTGAGGGCATTAATCGCATGCGCCAGGGTAAGGTCAAAATTGCCGCGGGCTATGACGGAGAATTTGGCACCATCAAGATCTTCAATCCCGGCGAGCGTCAGCGTATCGACCGGCAGATGGCTTTATTTTAGAATGTAGGAAAAAATGGAAAAACCCACGGACTTAAACGAATCCCAATGGCAGGCGGTTAGACATCAAGGGGTCCATTTATTGATAGCCGCAGGTCCTGGCACGGGCAAAACGCATACCCTCACCCGCCGCATCGCGCATGTGGTTCCTTCTTTAAAATCCGGCGAGAAAGTTCTGGCCATTACTTTTACCAATAGAGCTGCACGTCAAATGCAGGAGAAGCTGGCGGCTTTGGGCGTGGACCCTGCGCAGCTCTTTATTGGGACGTTTCATGGTTTCTGCCTGAAATTGCTGCGGGACCATTTTGAACACACGGCTTTGCCCAAAAATTTCAAAGTCATTTTGCCGCAGGACATTGCAGGTTTCAACAAAGCGGCCCTTGAGCGCATCAGCCGGATGAAATCATCTCAATTGGCCGTTGCTCCCGATGAAGAATACAAAGCCTATCAGCGCTATTTGCGGCAACAAAACTCGATTGATTTCGACGATATTTTGCGCGAGGCTGTGCTACTTTTGGAAAATGAAGATATTGCCGGCCCATTGCGACGCCGATACCGTTATATTTTTGTAGATGAATATCAGGACAGCAATATCGTGCAGAATGCTTTGCTTAAAATATTAGTTTGCGACGGCGTTTTATTAACGGCTATCGGGGACGCCAACCAGTCTATTTACGGCTTTCGCGGCAGCAGGGTGGAATTGTTCCGTCGTTTTAAGGAAGATTTCCTTCCATCGGAAGTCCTGACTTTACAGGAGAATTACCGCTGCGCTCCAAATCTTTTGACCGCCTCGGGTCAGGTCATGGGCGGGGTGGAGCTGATCGCCCAGCTTGACACCGACGGCAAATTAGTGATGCATACGGCGGTCAGTGATCGCACAGAAGCGGATTACGTGGCCCGGCAGATAGAAAAATTGATCGGCGGTTTGGATATGACGACCAGCCGCCGGGCACGGCACGCCTTGGGCGACATTGCAATTTTATATAGGCTTAATGCCCAATGTCAGGTTTTGAGCAAGGCCTTGGAATATTTGGGTATTCCGTATCAAATAGCGCAAAAACCCCAATTGGCCAATGTTTATTCGGATACAGACGTACTGGGCCAAAATGAAGAACAGCTGGAATATAATGTCGAAAAAGTTTCCCTGATGACGTTACACGCAGCCAAGGGACTAGAGTTTCCGGTGGTATTTATTATCGGATGCGAGGATAACTTGCTTCCGCTGGACCTAATGGAAATGAAAGGCGACCCGCAAGAAGAACGCCGCCTGTTTTATGTAGGCATGACCCGCGCCAAAGAGTATTTATATTTGACCCATGCCCACCACAGGCAATTATTTGGCCGGACGCTTACGCAAAATCCATCCCCGTATCTGGGAGACATCGCCGAAGAGCTAAAGGCCTATGAGGCCGCAAGGCAGCGCGCCCCCAAAAAAGACCCCGACGCCCTGCAGATGAAATTATTTTGATTTGATACGGATTTTGTTATAATTAATGCGTTGCTCCTTCCCCAGGAACATTATGTAATTATTCCCCAGAAGAACTAATTTTCCATGTTTTATTTAACGCCGCAGGAGCGAAAATTCATTGCGATTGTTATGATCGTTTTTATCGCCGGTGCCGGCGTGCAATTACTTTTGCGCCGGGATGTGGCTCCTGTGCGTTGGGCAAGGTCCGTGCGTCATTTCAAGATCAATATCAATACCGCCCGGGTGGACCAATTTCAAATGCTCCCCGGTATAGGCGCTACTTTGGCGGGGAGGATCGTGGATTACCGTCAACAACACGGACCTTTCACTTCGCTTGAAGACTTACGTAAAGTCAAAGGCCTTACGGCCAAGCGCTGGACTGCCATCAGGGGGCTTGTGGAGCTATGAACCATTCGCACAAGCCTTGTTGCTGGCTGGTTTTGGACTTAGCCCTGGGTATTCTCATAGGACATTTTTTGCCGTTTCCTTTGCTTGCCTGGTTGATAGCATCTTCGGCGTTAATATTATTTTTTTTGTTCCGTCCAAAAGTTTGGCCTCTTTATGCGGGCCTATTTTGTTTGGGGGCGGCGCTGATCCACGTCGCACATCCGCCGGCCATGGACATATTATCAGGCTGGCGTCATCAATTAGAAGCCTCACTGTATCATTACCTCGATGACAATACGGCCGGGGCCATGTCAGCCATTGTGCTGGGTGACCGGGGCCATGTCCCTAAAGAGATCAATATGGTTTTCCGGCATACCGGCACAGGGCACATTTTAGTGATCGCCGGGCTGCACATAGCCATGATGACCGTGATGATCATTTTTGTTTTAAAACTGATCAGAATTCCCCGTTCCCTGCAAATGGGAGGAAGTATTCTGCTTTTATTTATCTTTGCGATTTTAACCGGCGGCTCAGTCCCGGTGGTGCGCGCGGCGTTTATGGCATCAGTGGTTTTAGCTTCTTTTACTTTTGAACATGAAAGCGACTCCTTAAATTCTTTGGCGTTGGCAGCGCTGATCTTATTATTAATGGATGCGCGTAATTTATTTGATACAGGTTTTCAGCTTTCTTTCGCGGCGGTTTGTGCCATTGTCGTTTTGTATGGGCCTCTTGAAAAGTTATTGTCATTTTGTCCAAAGTGGTTAGCCGCGGCTTTTGCGGTGTCCACCGCCGCGTGGATTGGGATCACCCCTTTGCAAATATGGCATTTTGGCACCATCGCACCGGTGGCTTTGATAGCTAATATTTTTATTGTCCCTTTATTGGAGCTAACAGTTGCTTTAGGATTGCCTTTGGCGCTGGCGGGATTATGCGTGCCTTCAGCGGCCTGGGCGTTGGCCGGATGCCTGAAAGTAATTTTTAATTTGATGGTCGTTTTGGCCTATTGGTTTTCCCAGGTGCCGTTTGGGTATATTCAATTATGGCAAGTGAAGAGGTTTTGATTAAGGACTCCTTGAGATATTTCAACGTCTTGAAAATACATGATTTATAGTGCATACTTTATAGTGTATGCCTTATTTTTAGATATTATGAGTTCACCAATTAAACCCATATATTGGTCGTCATGCCCGACACTCACAGTTGTTCGGCGGCTGGTTACTATATTCGTATTAGTATGTTTTTTTGTTACTAATATCAATGTTTCCTTCCTCCGCGCCCAAGAGTTAAGGCTTCCGGCGCCAGGATCCATGGTGGCTTTAAGCCTTGCTTATAGCCCTGTGTGCTTAAAAGGCATTCAATTAGACCCAAAGAACCCTTTTAGGTTTCATTTCTTCGTAGACAGAGGAGACAGTAGCTTAAGCCAACAAGAGCTAAAGCAAGAATCCGCTAAGTTAATCAAGTATTTCTTAGCCTCATTAACCATCCCTGAAAAAGACCTTTGGGTTAATCTCTCTCCCTATGAAAAAGACC
>CAYNGE010000058.1:0-7970 GCA_964396865.1 uncultured Planctomycetales bacterium | reverse complement strand
GGTAATAATATGCAAGAACTGAAAAATAAGATCATCGAGATCGGCAAATTGCTTTGGGACAAGGGACTGGTAACGGGCTTTAACGGCAATATCAGCGCTCGCGTCGATGCCGATACTTTGCTGATCACAGCCACGGGCGCTTGTTTGGGGTATTTAAATGAGCAGGATGTGGTATTGATAGGTGAGAACAAAGCTTCCAGTGAGAAGTTCATTCATATGGAAATTTACAAAAATTTGCCGCAAGTGCAGGCAGTGATCCACACGCATTCAACTTATACGAATGCTTATTTTTTAGCTAATGAAAGTTTTATGCCGAAAACCTTTGAAGCCAAATTTTATTTAGGCGAGGTCAGATCTATTGAGCAAACAACACCTTCAGTGACAGATGCCATGCCTGTGATTAAAGCATTGCAGAATAATAACATTGTCGCTTTGCGTAATCATGGAGTGGTGGCTGTGGGGCCTGATCTATTCCGTGCGTTTGTATTGGTCCAGGAATTGGAAGAACAGGTGAAGATGGATTTTATCGCCCCCAATAAAGCTAGAACGATGGAGGAAGCCCGAAGGCAGGACCCGCAGATAGCGGGAAAGAAGTATAAACTTTTTTCTAAAGAACAAATTGAAGAAATTGTCCGTTTAGTCAATGCCGACGGACAAATGCAGGAATTAGGCAAAAAAACCGGTATGAATATGGACCTGGCCGTCTGTTTGCAGGAGACCGGGGATGTTTACAGTTTTAAATTTGAGAACGGACGCATAACCTCGACCGGCCGGGACGCTCAGGCGGAATTTTTGATCACGGCCAATGAGTCGATCTGGCGTGCGGTTTTTAACCGTGAGATCGACCCCTTTGTGGCAACGACCCAGAAGAAAATGAGCCTTCGGGGAGATTTTGCGCGCATTTCCAAATGGTATGCGCCTTGCAGCCGTATTTTCCAATTATGGACCAAGGTCCCGGTGGAATAAAATGAATACAGACATGTCCCAACAATTTGATTTGCTCATCGATGGCAAGCTGACCCCCGCTTTAAACGGAAAATATTTTGACGCCGTTGATCCGTCTTATGGCAAAGTGTTTGCCCGTATGAGCGACGCGGAGGCCGCGGATGTACAAATGGCCGTCCGTGCCGCGCGGTCAAGTTTTGATCGCGGCTCCTGGCCGCGGATGAGTATGGGGGAGCGCGGGCAATTTTTGCTTAAAATTGCCGGACTTATCAGGGACAATGCCGAAGAATTAGCAAAATTAGAATGCATTTCCACCGGAAAAACCATCAAGCATACCACCTTCATTGATGTACCTACAGCCGCGGAAACTTTTGAATATTTTGGAAAATTACCCGGAAGCCTGTTTGAAGAAAAGATAAGGACATCCGCGGATGTGCTTTCCATTATCGAGCATGAGCCAATGGGGGTTGTAGCGTCGATCATTCCATGGAATTATCCTTTGATCATGTCTGCCTGGAAATTGGCGCCTGCCTTATTGGTGGGCAACACGGTTGTCCTTAAACCATCATCTGTCGCTTGCGCTTCTGTGATGCTGTTGGCAAAATTATGCGTTGACGCAGGGTTGCCTAAAGGCGTATTAAATATCGTTACTTCATCTAAAGACGCTGAGGCGGGTTGTGAACTTGTCGGATCTCCTTTGGTAGATATGGTATCTTTTAGCGGCTCAACTAAGGCCGGCGAACAGGTAATGACTTCGGCTGCCCGGGGAGTCAAAAAATTGACCCTTGAATTGGGTGGTAAATCGCCTAATATTGTTTTTGCCGATTGCGATATGGAGGCGGCCCTGGGCGGAAGTTTGTCTGCCATTTTTATGAACCAAGGGCAAATGTGTACTGCCGGCTCCCGGCTTTTAGTGGAAGATAAAATATACCGGGAATTTGTCGATCAATTGGCGACCCGTGCCAAAAAATTAAAGATCGGCCCCGCGGATAATTTTGAGACGGAATTCGGGCCGTTAGTCAGCGTTAAACACAGGGACGCGGTGCTCAAATGCATAGAAAAGGCCAAAGAAGAAGGGGTTGCGCTTGCCTGCGGAGGGCGCATCCCTGATATTAATTCCAAAGGGGCTTATTTGGAGCCGACGATCTTTATCAATGTGCGCAATTCCATGACCATTGCCCGGGAAGAAATTTTTGGGCCGGTTTTGTGCGCCATTCCTTTTAGCTCGACGCAAGAAGCCATTGAAATCGCCAATGACACTAAATATGGGTTGGCGGCCATGATCTGGAGTAAAGATCTGGAAAAAGCCAATAAAGTGGCGCGGGCTTTGCGCTGCGGAACAGTATGGATCAATACCTACGGCGTATTTTTAAATGAAGCCCCTTTCGGCGGTTATAAACAAAGCGGGTTTGGCCGTGAGCTTGGCCGTCAAGGTTTATTGGAATATGTTCAGTCTAAACATATCGTCACTGACCAGACACCCGGCGGCAGATCTTTAGTGACCAGCTGGTTTTAAAGAAAAAGAGGGAAAAATGAATGTCACCATTAATACAGGCAAAGAATTAAATTGGATCGTTACGCTTGTGATGTCTATTTTCTTTGGGGTTTTGGGAGTGGACCGTTTCATGATGGGACACATTGGTTTAGGGTTATTGAAGCTTTTGACTTGTGGAGGGCTTGGGATCTGGTGGTTGGTGGATGTTATTTTGATCGCCACCCGTTATCCGTACAAAAATGTTACGTGGATCTAAAGTTTAGGACAAAATATGGTATCCATTCAAACTAACATGGATTGGGAAGCGGGGGCTCTAGCCAAGTATAATAAAATGCTCAATTTGATCCCGGCATTTCATAGAAGACTGGCCCAAGAGGTGGTCAATAAAAAAGCGGAACAGAATGCGCGGCTTCGCGGTTCCCATCAAGTGCAAGAAGTTGATATTGTGGATGCATTTTTAACCGAGGTGCCCAAGGCTTTTTATAGCTTAATGGTCCGTATTATGCGTGAAGTGGGTTTTGATTATAAAAAACATATATGAAAATTGCAGTCATAGGAGCGGGGGCTATCGGCGGGACGATCGCCGCCTTCTTAAAAAAGGCAGGCGAGGAGATCGTTCTTATCGGGCGCCCTGATCAGGTTGATGCCATAAAGGCACAAGGCTTGACCATCGAAGGCGTACGCGGTACACAAATAATCAAAGTGCCGGCCCTGACCCGTTTGGATAAGTCCTGTGATCTGGTGATATTTGCCGTTAAAACCCAGGATATGGAAGGGGCTTTTGCGGCTAATAGCGGATATTTGGAAAGAGGTTTGATATTAACCACCGAAAATGGGGTACAGGCGGACCATATTTTAAGCAGCCATTTTGATCTTGATCGTCAGCTTTCCAGTATTGTTATGTTTGGCGCTACTTATATCAAGCCCGGCGTTATCACTTTAAATTTTGAAGGGGATTGGATCATCGGGCGTCCATCGGGCCCGTTGGATCCCACGGTCCATGCCGTTTGCGCGGTCCTGGGTAAGTCTTTTAAGATGGTCCCAAGCCCCCAGATCATGGGGCAGAAATATTTAAAGCTTTTTGTCAATTTTAATAATTGCATTCCGGCCCTCATCGGAAAAAGCATGCAGGAGACTTTTTCAGATATGGATCTATGCCGCTTAAGTGTCATGCTTTTAAAAGAAGGCCTTGGGACCATCACTCAAGCTAACGTAGAATTGGTATCTTTATCGAATTTTCCTAAAGAGCGCATTTATGGTTTGGCCCGAATGCCTATAGAAGAAGCCGCGGGGATCATTAATAAAACTTTAACGTCTTTAAGCCGCGAGCCGTTATATGGTTCCATTTTACAAAGTATCATGCGCGGCAAGTCCAGTGAGATTGATTTTATCAACGGAGAGGCGGTCCGGTTAGCCAAGCAACTCAAATTACCGGCGGCGTTAAACGGCAAAATAGTGGATATGGTGCATGAAGTTGAGCGCACGGGTAAGTTTTTCAGTGTAGAAGATGTTAAAATAGTTTTTAACTTAAAAAGCGTCCCGCCTGTGGTGGGACAGGGGAGCAGAGTATGAGTTCAAAATTAACTTCATGGATCCCTGAGCATTGGGGAAAGACCGAACGAGAGGTATGGACAGCTTTAGAGACACATTGGGACCATTTGATCAACAAACGCGTGGATGAATTTATTAAATTTATTCATCCGGACATGATCGGCTACGGACATGAAAGCCCGATCCCGGTTGACCGTCCATGGCTTGAGAAATGGGTGGGTTTCTGGACGCAGAACACCAAGATCGCTATTTGTGAATTAAGGCCCATTCAAATAAAATTACATGGGGACATTGCCATTTTGCAATATTTGATCTTTACCGTGGAGGTCAATGCCGAAGGCGGCAAACGCGTGATCAGGCGCTATACTATGACATGGAAGAAGACCCCTGAACGCTGGGTAGTTATCGCCAGTCATAATAATCTAATGAACGAGACTTTAAAAAGCTAAATGAATAAAAAACGCAGAGTCGTTGTCACCGGAGTCGGGATCGTTTCTCCCAACGGGATCGGTAATGAAAATTGTTACCGTGCCATGATCAATGGGGTCTCCGCCGTGCGCCGGGTGACGGAATTCGATGTATCTATTTTTAATACCAAAATTGCCGCGCAGGTCTCTGATTTTGACCCTATTGCTTTAGGGCTTAGTTTTGATGAGGCCATGCGCATGGACCGTTATGTGCAGTTTGCCTGTGTGGCTGCGCGTATGGCGTTGGAAGATTCCCATCTGGACCTGTCTCAAGTGGACCGCAACCGTATGGGCGTGTCCCTGGCTAATGCCATTTGCGGTACCAAATATATGGAAGAGGAATTTGCCTTGGTCACCGACAGCGGGAAAAAACCCATCAACCCGCGTATTGTCCGTCCGGATTTGTATGACGCGGCCATGTTCAACACGCCTTCCAGCGAAATTTCCGCTAAATACGGATTAAACGGCGTTTGCAATACCATTTCGACCGGCTGTACGGCCGGAACGGATTCCGTCGGGTTTTCTTATGAAGCTATCAGTGATGGAGATGTCGATATTATGATCACCGGGGCTTCCGAGGCTCCTATCACACCGATCACTTTCGGGGCTTTTGATACGGTCAATGTGCTCTCCGTGCATAATGACGAACCCCAAAAAGCCAGCCGTCCTTTTGATAATAAGCGCAATGGTTTTGTGATCTCCGAAGGCGCCGGCTTGCTGGTCGTCGAAGAGTTAAATCACGCCTTAAAGCGGAAAGCCAGGATCTATTGTGAGATCACCGGTTTTGGCACCACTTGCAATGCGTATCATATGACGGACCTGCCGCCCGAAGGGGACGCTATGGCGGACTGCATCACTTTGGCCATGGAAGACGCCGGCATCAAGCCTGAGACGATCGATTATCTTAACGCCCACGGCTCTTCGACCCGCCAGAATGATGTGTTTGAAACCAGTGCCTATAAAATGGCTTTGGGAAAACATGCCTATAATTTACCGATATCGTCGGTTAAATCCATGATCGGCCATCCATTGGCCGGGGCTAACGGCATAGAGCTGGCCTTAAGCTCGATGATCTTTGAACGTCATATTTTGCCGCCGACGATCAATCAGGAAGAGCCGGACCCCGGATGTGATCTGTACTATATCCCCAATAAGGCCATAGAAAAAAAAGTAAATTGTATCCTTAAAACTTCCAGCGGTTTTTCCGGGATCCATTCAGCCATGATCTTGCAGCGGTATAAAGGATAAGTATGGAAAAAATTGCTATCACAGGTTTGGGTATTATTTCACCCAGCGGGATCGATAAAAGGGTGTTTTGGGCGAATATCAAAGCCGGCCGCAGCGCTGTGGAAAAGATCGAGCGCTTTGATGCTTCGCTTTATCCTTCAAGGATCGCCGGTCATGTCAAAGAATTGGAAGGCTATAGCAATGTGTCATCCCGTTTATTAAAGAAGATCGACTTGTTTTCGCACATGGCCTTGGTGGCCTCCGAACTTGCTTTGGAAGATGCCAAGATCAATTTAGCGCAAGAGAACCTTAAACGCGTCGGTATTTTTATGGGCAATGCCATAGGCGGCTGGCTTTATGCCGAAACTGAATTACGCGATATGTATCTGGAAGGCCGTGAAGGGGTGAGTCCTTTTATGGCTTCGGCGTGGTTTCCGGCAGCACCGCAGGGGCAAATTTCCATTCATTACGGCATTAAGGGGTTTAGTAAAACGATAGTCGCTGACCGCGCCAGTTCTTTGATGGCCATCGGTTACGCGGCGCGCACCATTATCCGCGGTAAATGTGATTTTATTTTAGCCGGAGGTATGGAGGCGCCGGTGACGCCTTACGCGTTATTGTGCTGCAACACTTCCGGAATGCTGACTAAAAATAACGACCATCCTCAAAGCGCGTACCGTCCTTTTGATAAAAATCGTGATGGTTTGGCCATTGCCGAAGGAGCCGGGGTATTGACTTTGGAGCCGCAATCAAGGGTCAGCCGGCGTAAAGACGCGCATGTGTATGCCAATATTATCGGCTATGGGACTACGACAGACGCTGTTAACCGTATTGAGCCAAGTTCTGATGCCATACAACTGGCCCGCGCCATTAAAATTGCCTTGGATGATGCCGGTCTGCGCCCTAAGGACATTGATTATATTTGTGCCGACGGGGCAGGGACCCAAATTGGGGATGCGACCGAAACAAAAGCTATCAAAGCCGCCTTTGGTGATCACGCCCGAAAAGTGCCGGTTTCCGCGCCCAAATCTATTTACGGCAATATGCTGGGAGCAAGCGGGGTTTTGGATGTGATCACTACGGTTTTGGCGATGGAGCATAACTTGGTGCCCCCGACGATCAATTATCAAACACCGGACCCCGAGTGTGATTTGAATTATTGTGTTAATGGGCCCAAGGAAAAAATAATTAAGAATGCCATGATCATCAATCGCGGCCGCGGCGGCATTAATTGTGTTTTGATCTTACAAAAATCTTAGATGGAGGAATGAATGAATACCCAAATTGATATTGAAAATAAACTTAAGGCCATATTTAAAAAGGTCCTTGATATTAAAGAAAATGAAATTATCCCGGATGCCAAGTTAGAAACATCTTTGGGGATCGACTCGACGGAAATGGTGGAAATTTCTGTGGCGATCAAAAAAGGGTTGGGCGTTGCCCTTAAAGACAATGAACTCAAGAAAACGCATTCATTTAACGAAATTGTTGCGATTTTAAAAACTAAGTAAAAACAGGTGCCCGATGAAAATAATTGATTTAAGCTTACCTATAGACGACACCTTGGTCGAAACCCATGGTGCTAAGATCGAGCGTATTACGCATAAGGCCGGTGTTGAGCATTTTAACTGGGTGGTGATGTCTAAACAGCCCAATGGCCAAGCGCGTTTTGATAAAGGCGAGCGGGTGGCCACTGCCGAAGAGATCCCTGAAGGTGAAATGTTGTCTTTGGAGGTGATCAATTCTTCAGTGCATATGGGGTCGCATGTGGATGCGCCTTTTCATTATGGTTCTATATGCGAAGGCAAGCCGGCCAAACAGATCATGGATGTACCATTAGAGTGGTGTTACGGCCCCGGCGTAAGGCTTGATTTCACGCATTTAAAATTTCCCGATGCCATCGGTAAGAAAGAAGTGGTCGCGGCGCTTGAGAAGATCAGTTATAAATTAAAGCCAATGGATATTGTGCTGTTATATACCGGCGGCGATAAGCTTCTGGGAACCGATGATTACGTTAATAAATATGTAGGCTGCACACCGGACGCGGTTGAATATTTACTCGATTGCGGGATTAAAATGATGGGCATTGACACCATCGGACTGGACCGGCCATGCTTTTTGATGTTCAAAGAATTCCTGTCAACTAAGGACAAAAGTAAAATTTGGCCCTGCCATTTCCTGGGCCGTAAGCGCGAATATTGCCACATGGAACGCTTGGGCAATCTGGGCGCGATCCCAAAGCCATTTGGTTTCTGGCCGAGGCCGGAATGGCGGGCGGTGGGAAC
>CAYNGE010000057.1:4982-8068 GCA_964396865.1 uncultured Planctomycetales bacterium | reverse complement strand
CGGGCCAAGATCGAGATCTTGAAACAAAAAGAGAGCCAGAACGCCTCCCAGCTGGCGGAGTTAAAGAACCAGCTGCGCGTTTTCCAAGCCAATTTTTCGAATGCAGGGGAAGGCCGGTCTTTGATCGTCTTGTTCCAGAATAAAATCAAATATGTCGAAAACCATATCCGTTATTTGGAACAGGAAGCTTATTCCGCTAAAATTGCGGCCCAAAAAGAAAAGGACCGTTTGGGTTTATTAAACGGTAATAATGGTTTTATTGTGCATGACGGCCATTACCAAACTCCCGGCAAGAAATCATTTGCTATTGATGTTAAAATCGTCCAGTAACCGGATGCTGTTGCGCAGATGTAAGGGGCGTATGGAGAAAATCATACGTCCCTTTTTTAATGGCCGCCATCCATGAAGATCCAGATCAAAGTCATTACCGGCGCTAAAAAAACATTGTGGAAAGAAGAAGGCGGGCAGATCAAGGTTTATTTAACCGCCCCGCCTATAAACAACAGGGCCAATGAAGCTTTGGTTGACTTTTTAGCAGGGCATTGGGGGGTAAAAAAGTCGGCCATTGAAATTGTAAAAGGGTTGAAATCCCACTATAAAGTCGTTAATATAATGGGAATTTAATATCATGCGGAGGTTGATATGTCTTTAGAAGAAAAGATCGGACAGGATTATGTGTCGGCGATGAAAGCCAGGGATTCCTTTCGTTCGTCGGTATTGAGTTTTTTACGCGCGCAAATTCAGAATGTCAAAGTGGATAAACGCCTGGAAAAAGCTTCGGACCAGGATGTTATTGCTACGATCAAAAAACAGGCTAAGCAGCGTCAGGATTCCATCGACCAATTTAAAGCGGGCGGCCGTATAGACTTATCGGATAAGGAAGAAAAGGAATTGGCTATTTTAAAAAGTTATCTTCCGCCTGAAATGCCCGTTGAACAGTTAAAGATCATTGTGGATGAAGTGGTCAAATCCAGCGGCGCTGTGTCCATTAAAGATATGGGCCGTGTGATGAAGGATGTTATGGGCCGTGTTGCGGGCCAAGCGGATAATCAAACCGTCAGCGCTTTGGTTAAAGAACGTTTAACAGGAAAGTAAGGTGGTATGCGGGTCGTAAGAGATATTTTATTGGCATTTGTCAGCATTATTATCATTATTTTCATTGGTTTCACGTTTTGGCTGCGTGACCGTTATGTTGTTCCTATTTTGGAATACCACCATGTAGGCATCCCTTCAGCTGATAAATGGCGCCTTAATACCGTTAGCGCAAAGTCATTTAAGTATCAGATGTCTTTTTTGAAAAGACATGGTTTCCAAGTGATCAGTTTTGATGATTTCATCGAAGGCCTTAAACAAGGCCAAGCGTTTAGCCGTAATACGGTCGTTTTACAATTTGATGACGGCTATCAAGATAATTATACCTACGCGTTTCCCGTCCTTAAAAGATACGGGTTTCCTGCGATGGAGTTTTTAGTATCGGACAAAGTATGCGTTCCCGGATTTTTGACATGGGATGAGATCAGGGAAATGGAAAAATATAATTTTATGGCCGGGGCGCATACGCGGCATCATGTTTATTTACCCAGAGTGAGTTTGGAAAAAGCCTGGGATGAAATAGCCGGCAGTAAAAAGATCATTGAATATCATCTGGGGCATAAAATTGATTATATGGCCTACCCTTCGGGTGGATTTAACGAAGACATCAAGCGTCTTGCTGCGGAGGCCGGTTACAAGGCCGCTGTAACCACCAATCGCGGTAAGTATCTCTTTGACCAGGACCTGTATGAGATCAAACGTATTCATATGAATAATACCGATGACCGTTATTCGGGGTTGATCTTATGGGCTAAATTATCCGGGTATTACAATTTGTTCCGCGCCGCCAAGAGCGGCGATGAATTAAATAAGAAGGCCCTATCTCATGTTGAAGCCTTATGATTTAAATGACAGCGGTGCGTTTGTTATCGAAGATTATCAGCATGCCCAATTATTTGCTGATTTCTTTCCGGGGATCGCCGGTTTATACGGGATCCCGATGTGGGCGTTTTTCGTCAACCGCGGCCAAGCGGTCAGTTCATTCGGCATCGAATCCAAAGATAAAGCTATCCTGGAATTCCAACCGGCCAATAAGGCCTATCGCCTGACTTCCACGGCGGGTTTTAGGACTTTTTTAAAGATCAGTGACGGTAAGACCCAGAAATTTTATGAACCTTTCAGCAACGCTGTGACGGGCGCCTATAAGGTCCGCCAGCGGATGCTTATAACCAGCCACGATCTGACTATCGAGGAAATAAATACGACGTTAGGATTAAAGGTCATTGTTAATTATTTTACCATGCCCGAAGAGCCTTTTGCCGCGCTGGTGCGCAGGGTCAGGATTGAGAATATAGGCCGCAAAAAACTAAACGTGCAATGCGCGGATGGTCTGCCGGCCATTAATCCTTATGGACTAAAAGATTGGACAGCCAAGCATATCGGCCGCACCGTTGAGGCTTGGGTGGCGGTGCATAATGCCGGCAACAATGCGCCATTTTATCAATTTAAAGTAGAGGTGGCGGATACTCCCCAGGTCATCCCTATTAAGGAAGGAAATTTTTATTTTGCCTTTGATGAGGCGTCTTATCAATTGCTGGATATGATCGTGGAGGGGGCCTGTGTTTTTGGCCAGGCCAGTGATTTTTTGGTGCCTGAACAATTTTACCGGCAAAAGGATTTTTCCCTTCCAGCCCGCCAGGAAACCGCTAATCGTACGCCGTCGGCTATGAGTGTCAGCCGTTTTACTTTACCGGCGGGAGACGCCAAAAGTTTTACCGCCATGGCAGGTTTTGCCCATGATCTGGCCCAATTGAATGCCGTTGTCAAAAAATCCACCAAGAAAGGCACCATTGAAGCTAAAGCTCAGCGTAACCGTTTGATCATCCAGGACATCAAGGACTACTGTTTTACGCACAGCGCTTCCAATGAATTTGACCAGTATTGCGGTCAGACCTTTCTGGATAATATTTTGCGCGGAGGCCTGCCCATATCATTGTTTACTGCACAAGGGCCGGCGACCCTTAATGTTTATAGCCGTAAACATGGGGATTTGG
>CAYNGE010000057.1:0-4972 GCA_964396865.1 uncultured Planctomycetales bacterium | reverse complement strand
CAGGGAAACGGCAGTTACCGCGATGTCAACCAGAACCGCCGCAATGATGTTTGGTTTAACAGGGATGTCAAAGACAGCAGCCTCATTCATTTTTTGAATTTAGTTCAAGCTGACGGCTACAACCCCTTGGTTGTCAAAGGGGCTGTTTTTGTCGTCAAAGATGAGCACGCGATCCAAGGTCTTTTGGATGAATTTGGCGTCGTCGACGGGAAAGATAAGCTCAAAGATATCCTTAAAAAAGGTTTTATGCCGGGTGTTTTGTTAAAAGTGATCACGCATGAAGTTAAGATCAAGGGACTGGCAGATGACTTTTTAAGCCGGGCGTTGAAGTTAAGCGCCAAACATGAGGAAGCTGAGGCCACAGAAGGATTTTGGAGCGATCATTGGACATATAATTTGGATCTAATTGAAAGTTATTTAAGGCTTTTTCCCGAAAATCTAAGAGAGCTTTTTTGGGAGAAAAGGACGTTTGATTTCTTTTTAAATGATGTTTATGTTTTACCGCGTGAGGAGCGTTATATTTTAACAGAGGCCGGGGTGCGTCAATATCATTCTTTGGCGGAAGGCGACACCAAGGTGCAGGCTAAACATAAAGGTTATAAATTGCGCGGTCAAGAGGGCAAAGGCGAGGTTTACCATACTACTCTTTTGGTTAAATTGATCTGTCTTTTGAGCAATAAGGCCGCGACTTTCGATCCCAGCGGTATCGGCATAGAAATGGAAGCCAATAAACCCAATTGGTGTGACGCGCTAAACGGCCTGCCCGGCCTGCTGGGTTCTTCGATCTCGGAGACCTTTGAGGTCAAGCGTTGGTCTGTTTTTGTCAAAGAAGCAATAGAAGAGTTGCGATTGCCGGATGATGAGGCAGTCATGGTTTTTGAAGAATTGGCGGATTTTATCCAAGGGCTGACCCATCTACTGTGTACACAAGAGGATGCTTTGAAATATTGGCAGAAGTCCAATGATCTCAAAGAGCATTTTCGTCATGCTGTCCGTTGCGGCATCAAAGGCCAAGAAAAGCCTTTGACCGTCGGTGAGATCAAGAAATTCTTAGAAGGGACCATTAAAAAGTGTGATACCGGCGTTAATTGTGCCCGCCGCGATAATGGTCTTTTTGCCACGTATTTTACCCATGAAGTCATCCAATATGATCTTTTGGATAAATCCCATCACGGGGGGCATCATGTACGGGCACTTTCTTTTAAACGCCATGACCTGCCTTTATTTTTAGAAGGGTTTGTGCATGCTTTGCGCACGGAAAAAGACCAAACGCGCATCCGCGCTTTATTTAAGGCCGTCAAAAAAAGTAAGTTATACGACCGCACCCTTGGAATGTATAAGATGGGCACGGATCTATCCAAAGAATCCGAAGAAATAGGGCGTGCCCGTATTTTTCCGGCCGGCTGGTTGGAGAATGAATCTGTATGGCTGCATATGGAATATAAATATTTTTTAGAGCTTCTTTCCCGCGGACTGCACAAAGAATTTTTTACGGAGATCCAAGGGTCCCTGGTCCCATTTTTGGACCCAAAGAGATATGGGCGTAGTATTTTGCAAAATTCTTCGTTCATTGTTTCCTCGGCCCATGAAGATAAAAATTTATATGGCCGGGGTTTTGTAGCCCGTCTTTCCGGAAGCACTGCCGAGTTTGTGCATATGTGGCTGTTGATGAATATGGGCCTGAAGCCTTTTGCCTTAGATGGAAAGGGGCGTTTAACACTTACGTTTAATCCTTTATTGCCGTCGTGGTTATTTACTAAAAAGGCCCATGGGGAATTTGCCGCGTGTACCTATACCTTTAAGCTGTTCGCTAAAATATTGGTCACTTATCATAATCCGCGTTTAAAGGACACTTTTGGGACCAAAGGCGTTCGGGCACAAAAGATCATATTGACGTATCCGGACCGAAAGACCGTTGAAATTGCCGGAGGGGTTTTGCAGGGGCCTCATGCCGTGGATGTGCGGGAAGGTGCCGTAGAGCGTATTGATGTTTTTTTGAATTAAAGGAAAGGACCTCATATGAAAAAACCATTGGTCGGTATTGTCATGGGCAGCCAGTCGGATCTAAATCTTATGAATGCTGCCGCGCAGACCCTGGATGAATTCGGTATTTCCTATGAGGTTACGGTGATCTCCGCGCACCGCGCGCCCAAACTGACCTTTGATTACGCCTCGAAGGCGGCCTCGCGCGGCTTAAAAGTCATCATCGCCGCGGCCGGCGGGGCAGCGCATTTGCCGGGCGTGATCGCCGCTGTGACTACGCTTCCGGTCATTGGTGTGCCTGTCAAATCATCTAATTCCATAGAAGGACTGGATTCTTTATTGTCCATCGTACAAATGCCTGAGGGTGTGCCGGTGGCCACGGTTGCGATCAATGGCGCCCGGAATGCTGCGATTTTAGCGGCCCAGATCATCGCGACTTCCAATCAAAGCCTGTCTGCTAAAATTAAGGCCCACAAAATTCGTTTAATGAAAAAAGTCCGGGACCTGGCCCGGAAGATAGCCCGCCACGGTCATCGGTCTTTGCTCGGTTTATAATTCGTCTAAAACTATATGCGCCGCGCGCAGGCTGGCTCCGGGCGCGCCCAGAGATGTCTTGACCGCTGTTAATTCCTCGACGATGTGAGGGTCATTTAAAGCGTTTTCAACGGCAAGGGCGATCTTGGCGGCAGCGGCATCGTTTTGGATGAGCTCTTCTACTATTTTTTTTCCGGCTACGATATTGACTAATCCGATATAAGGTATTTTGATCAGGGTTTTGGCAAGGCCATAGGTCGGCCATGAGGTTTTATAAATGACGACCATGGGTTTCTTTAGCAGAGCGCATTCAAGAGTGGCGGTGCCGGAAGCTACTATGCTCACATCCATGGCATTGATGCCGTCGTATGTCGGGCCGTCGTAGATTTTAAGGGGGATGTGTTTTAGATTCCCGCTTTCGCGGGAATGACAATGAGAAATCAATGATTCAATAAGTTTTATAGGCATGGCAGGGGCTTTGAGTAGAAGGAACTGGCGATCATGGTTTTGTTCAAAAAGTTTTTGGGCCGCCTCCAACATGCAGGGCAGGTGGCGTTCGACTTCTTTGGCGCGTGAGCCGGGCATCAGGCCTATGGTGATCTTGTCGGCAGACAGGCCGATGTTTTTTAAGACTTCCATTCGTTGATGTTCAACAATGATCTCATCGACCAGAGGATGCCCCACATAATCGACCTTCATTTTATATTTGGCATAAGTTTCCTGCTCAAAGGGAAATAATACGATCATGCGGTCGATCAATGTTTTGATCCTTTTGACCCTCGTTTCATTCCATGCCCATACCTGCGGGGAAATATAGTAAATGATTTTAATGCCGCGTTTTTTTATTTCACGGGCCAGACGCAGATTAAATCCCGGATAATCAACAAGGATGACCGCGTCGGGATGGGTGGTATCGATTTGTTTTAGTATTTGATCAAAGACTTTTTTGATGGCTTTCAAATTTTTCAGCACTTCGGCAATGCCGATGACCGCAAGATCAGTTACGTCCGCGAAGCATTCGACCCCTGCTTGCCGCATGGCCGTACCGCCGACCCCGCTTAGACGCAAGGAGGGGGCAAGCTCTTTTAAAGCGCGGGCAAGACCGCCGGCGCGCATGTCACCGGAGGTCTCTCCGGCAATGATCATGATATGCTTTGACGGTGTTCCCATATTTTTTGGTTGATGTCCAAAGCCACTTTCAGGGCCTGGCGGCCTTCGACGCCGGAAACTTTAGGCTTTTGGTCTTCACGGATGCAATCAAGAAAGCTTTCGAGTTCTTTTTTAAGCGGCTCTTCCTTTTCAATGGGGATGCTTCTTTTGTGAATGCCATGCTCGTCTTTGGTGTACATATTGGCTTCTTGCTTGGCATAATCCAGGGAGATGTAGGCGTTTTTGGTGAACATCCGTATTTTGCGGGTGACTTCCGGCGAGATCCTGCTGGCGGTGACATTGCACACGCAGCCGTTGGCAAAAGTGAGACGCGCATTGGCGATATCTTCTTTATCGGTCAAAACATTGATACCTACGGCCTGAATGTCTTTTAAAGGGGATTTGACCAATCCCAGAATAATGTCTATATCGTGGATCATCAAGTCCATGACGACTCCGATATCCAGCGAACGCTTAGGGAAGAGATTAAGCCGGTGGCATTCGATAAATAAAGGGTTTTGGGCAATGGGTTCAATGGTGGTAAAGGCGCTGTTAAAGCGTTCCACATGCCCGATCTGAAGCTTGAGATTCTTTTCTGCGGCCAGGCGGATTATTTGATCGGCTTCTTCTAAACTATAGGTAATAGGTTTTTCCACGAATGCATGAACGCCTTTTTTAAGGAAGAAGGAAGCGATCTCGGCATGCGTGATGGTGGGCGTACAGATGCTCACAGCTTCGATATCACCCGGAAGTTGGCGGTAATCACCGACAACCGGCAGGCGGTATTGACGGCCCAGGGGCGTTACATGCTCCAGGTGATGGTCGCAAATGGCCATGATGTTAGCTTTATGTTTTAGAGCATGCAGGCACTTTAAATGCCGCGCCCCCAAGAATCCGCAGCCGATCAAAGCAATATTGACTTTTTTCATATATAAAACAATAACAAACCCCTCGACAAAAGTCAAACACCATGCTAAATTACGTATTCTCATGAAGAATTATTTTAAAATGCTGCGGTTCCTCAAAGGCCAGGAAGGACGTTTTGGTCTGGCCATTGTTTTTATCGTCCTCTCCTCGTTGTTTGAAGGCGTTCAGCTGTCTTTTATGCTGCCGGTCATTGACCGCATTTTTACCAATAAGAAAATTATAATCCCCAATAAAGTCCCTGCTTTTCTTAATCATCTGGTTGATAGTCTTAACAATACGGATGCGCAAACCTTGTTTTGGATGATCCCGCTGGGCTTTATAGCTCTTTTTTGTGTCAAACAGGTGGTTTTGTTCTGGTCGGATTATTTGATGAATGATA
>CAYNGE010000056.1:0-8229 GCA_964396865.1 uncultured Planctomycetales bacterium | reverse complement strand
TACTTTGCGCGGTATTTGAATTGCGAATATGCCAATAACGGATAAACGGTTCAAGAACAATATTGAAACGACCGAAGTCCTTGACTAATTTTAAAGAGCCCCTTAGACCAAAACCGCGATTTTGCGTATTTGTTAAATTGGCATATCCTATCTCTTTTGTATAACTTGTTACATTGCCATAAATAAAAATATCATATTCCCCGTTAGCTTCAATTGACCATCCATCGTTCATCCGGAACATCACTTCAGATCCTGTCGGAATATAAGCATATTGGATCCAGCGGTTGTAACCGCCCGGTTTATCTTCATAGAAAGAGTCAAATAAAGAGCGATAGCCGCCGCCAAAAAAAGGCGTTAGCCGTACGGTATCATTGTTAAAATCAAAATCCTTCCCGAAAAGGAGCCTTAATTCTCCCAGATAATCATTGATCCCCTTAAAAACATTGGAACCATTGTAATCCACCTGGCCATAACTAAATCTGCCCTCAAGGCGATACATATCAAGCACATCCAAATTCAAAGGATTTTCCGGGGATGTATGCAAAGTAAAACTGCCGTTGACTCCGGACATTATTCCTTTTTCTTTCATAAAAGTAGCGCCATTAACATATTCATGATAGCGGATGTAGGAAGTTTCAGGACCAATATCAGATATTACCTTGTCCTTTTCATTATGATCTACAGGGTCATGGATGGTCATTTGCGGATTAATATTTCCTTGGAGTTGGTTCGATTGTTGGTAAGCGATCTGCATAGGTTGGTCTAAAGAGGCCCCGGAAGCATAACAAGAATCCCTCCAAGTGATAGCGTTGTTTTGATGTAAATGCTGATCAACACAATCCATTTCTTTTTGAATTATCAAATCGCGTTGGTCCGCTGCCAGAGCAACTACAGACGCAGAAAATCCCAATAAAACCAGAATACAAAAGGCTTTTAAAGAAGACATATTATTATTTTGAGATAAATTGATGAAAAAACAAGCAGAAAGAGAAAAATTATTAATACCATCGGCGGGAGGGAATTCTAAGCTTGCGCGTAGCGGAACATAGCTTCAATGGTTTTTAATGCCCGCAGGCGTGTGGATTCATCTAAGATCACCCGGTCGCGAGGCAAGGGGTTTTTCAGAGCACGTAAGATATCTTCAAGGGTATTGGATTTCATATATTTGCACATGGTGCAGCTGCCGATCAATTGTTTGCCGGGAAACTCCGATTGCAGGCGCGCGGAAAGCCCGCATTCGGTCAACATTAGAAATTGCTTTGCACCGGTTTCCCGCATATAACTTAACATCTGTTCCGTACTGCCTACGAAATCTGAATTATCTATGACGGCAGAATTGCATTCCGGATGGCTGACAATTTTGGCGTCGGGATACTCGAGCCGTACTTTAAGGATATCCTCTACGCCGTAGTCTTCATGAACATAGCAGGTGCCGGAATAAAATTTGACGTCCTTTTTGATCCCCTGACGCTCCAGGTAACTTTTTAAATTTTGCCCCATGAATTTATCCGGCAGAAAATAAATTTTGTCATTGGGGACATTGGCGGCTATCTTGTACACATTCGCGGAGGTGACCGTTATATCGCATTCAGCTTTGACTTGGGCGCTGGTATTGATATAACAAATAAATGTATAGTCCGGGTATTGGCGGCGCAAATCCCGTACAGTTTCGGCCTTAATAGAATCTGCCAGTGAACAGCCGTCCAAAACAGCCGGGATCAATACTTCTTTCTCAGGATTGAGGATCTTGGCCGTCTCCCCCATGAAACGTACCGCTACAAAAACGATCGTTGAGGCGTTTGTCGTCATGGCATCCTTACTTAATTTATAAGAGTCGCCGACAAAATCTGATACACCGTAGATGATCTCCGGGCTGATATAAGAATGTGCCAGGATAACGGCATTCTTTTCTTCCTTTAACTCATTGATTTCATTAATGATAGGAATTAATTCCTCGCATTTACGCAGGGAATATTGGCACACAGAGGCCCCCAGCTTGATATCTTTAAGCTTTTCGTAAAGCTGTTGGGCTGTAATTTGTGTTTTTAACATATGTTTATTTTAACAAAAATAACTTGGTTTCGCTATTTTAAAATTCTATCAAGGCAAGGGTTGACCTTTGAGGCAATGAGGAGTGGCATCGGTGATGTTTACTTTGACCATATCCCCTATCTTATAACCATTTAGGGGCAAAATAACAAGCTTGTTGCCATCCGTACGGCCGACGCAATGAAGAGATGATTTTTCGCCATCTGCCGGTTCGATCAAAATTTCTTGTATCTGGCCGATATGCGCCCGGTTCTTTTGATAGGTAATCTCGTTTTGGATCTTATTTAAGCGCATGATGCGTTTGGTTTTGACAGTCTCCGGCACATCGTCCGGATATTTTTTGGAAGCAATGGTCCCCTGGCGCTCGGAGTATTTGAAGGTAAACGCTGAATCAAACTGTGCCTGAGTAACAACTTTAAGGGTATCTTCGAATTCCGCGTCGGATTCAGTCGGAAAACCCACTATAATATCTGTCGTTAGGGTAACGTTTGGTATTTTGGAACGTATTTGATCTACCAGTCCCAAGAATTCTTCCTTGGTGTAGGTCCTTTTCATCATATCCAGCACGCGGTTATTGCCTGCCTGCAAAGGCAGATGAATGTGTTTACATATTTTAGGATTGACCGCCATCAAATCCAGGAAACGGCCGGGGAAATCCTTAGGATGCGGTGAGGTAAAACGAACACGCTTTAGGTCTTTGATCTGACTTACCTTATCCATCAGATAAGCAAAATCATGAGTTTCATAACGGTAAGAATTAACGTTTTGGCCAAGCAAAGTGACTTGTTTAAAGCCTTCACCTGCCAGGCGGACGGCCTCATCAATCACATTTTGTGGAGAACGGCTGCGTTCGCGCCCGCGTGTATAAGGCACGACGCAAAATGTGCAGAAATTATTACACCCGCGCATGACCGCGATCCAGGCATTGACCCCCGGCAAAGGTCCAAGGCGGTCTTCACGGGTAGGATACACGTCCCCGTAAGTTTCAGACTCAGATAAAAGGACATCTATGGGTTTCTCTTTTTTGAGAGCCGCCTCATCAATTAATTGCCCCAGACGTTTATAGCTGTCGGGTCCGACAATAAAATCAATTTTTAAACTGCGGTCTTCCAGCAGATCCCTGCGCAAATGAGTGGCCATACACCCTAAAATGCCGATCATCACAGGGTTCTTCGGCCCGCGCGCGTGACGAATGTTTTGCACGCGGCCATAGACCCTGCGATGCGCATGCTCGCGGACAGAACAGGTATTAAGCAACACGATGTCCGCCCGCCCTTCATCGGCGACAAATTCATAATCCTCTTTTTTAAGGATCGAGCGCACGAGTTGGGAGTCGTACTCATTCATTTGACAGCCGTAGGTCTCAATAAAGATGAGTTTTGGCTTCCCATTGCCATTGTTTGGGTTATGTCGCATTTTAACTCTTTCCAGTATCTCAAGAATGGTTGGTAAAACGAAATTTTAACGATTTTCTTGTCCTTAATCAGTATCTCTTTGAAAACGCATTGAAGCAATTCTTTCTTCGTAATTGCGTCAATATTCTCCCTGGCTTCATCAAAGTGTTCCAAAAGCCTTTTGAGCGTCCTCTGATAGGCTTCGGAATGTTCTTTTTGCATAAGTTCAATTTGAACCTTGTTTAATTCAACTTTTAGGCGTTGTTCATTCTTTCTTAAATCAATTGCTTCATTGGTATAAATCTCTTCTGCCAGAAGTTTCGATTTGTAAGTCTTATACAATAAATTCTGTTCATCGAGATTCTTTACTAATTGAAATTCAATTTCAGATTTTTTAGTTTTAAGCGTGTCATAATTTTCCACACTATCTTCAACAACAAAGTGCTCAACTCTACCATTTTTAATATCAGGATGCGTCATCAATTTTTCCAATACAACAAAAATTTGTGATTCAATAACATCGGCTATCACTGAAATGTTAGAACATTCAATGTTATGCTCATACTTGGCGTTACATTTATACCAACGTTTTTTTGTGCCATCCTTATGAGAAGCAATGTTTAGACCTCCCCTGTACTTATGCCCACAATCGGCGCAGAATAAAATGCCAGACAGCGGGTATTCATGGGCCGTGCTTCTATGCAGAGACCCCCTTCGGTTCCTTTGTAATTTTTCCTGAACCGCATAAAATTCTTCCGTTGTAATAATAGCTTTATGTTTACCATCAGCTTCTATCACTTTTGAGGGGTCATTTTTAACATACTTATAGCCTTGACGGGTTTTTTGTTTTTTATCATAAGTTTTTCGATTCCACACCAGCTTACCCAGATAAATTTTATTTTTTAGAATATCGCCCACTAATTTGCTATGGAAATCTCCGCCAGTTCGAGTTTTATAGTTCTTTTCGTATAAATAGCCAGCAATTCGACTCGTACTTTGATTGGAAAGGTACATGGTATAAATAAGAGAAACAATCACTGCTTCTTCTGGAACAATCTCCAATATTTTTTCTTCCTTGTTATATTTATAACCGTAAGGTGAATACCGTGCGCCTTGCCAATTCCCACGCTCCACACCCTTTATCATGCCAGGAAAAACTCTTTCAGTAATTCTATCCCTTTCAAATTGGGCCACAGTCCCAAGCATACTCAAGGCCATTTTTCCAGCCGCTGTGACAGTATCAAAAGATTCTGTCGCTGATTGGAAACCAACGCCCAAGTCATTAAGTTGTGATACCAAATTAAGTAAAAGTTGATTATTCCTTGCAAAACGGTCAATTTTATGGCAAAGAACAATATCAAATTTCTTACGCTTTGCATCTTTCATAAGCATGTTTAAAGCTGGTCTTTTTCCAGCATAACCGCTTACCCCATCATCTTGATAAATTTTATCGGATTCTGGATAATAAATCTCATGGCCTGCTGTTTTTGCAAACCTTTCTAAAAATTCTCTTTGGACTTGAAGGGATGTTCCTTCTCTTGCTTGTTCGTCTGTTGACACTCGTGTGTATAGAGCGATTTTCATAATTTTAATATCCTGAAAATTGGGCTTCTTTTAAAATAATGTCTTGGAGCGATATTATACTAAAAGTAAACCCAAAATTCACGGATTCCTTTTGGGTGATGGTTAGTTTAAATTTTCTTCTTTGGCGGGTCTAAACGTCTTTAAATCAGCATCTAAAACTATTTCAAAGAAACGATTAAGTTTTCTTGTTTGTTCCTCTGGTTCCAACGGTGCTTCTGCAATTTCGATTTCTATTTCTTCGATGGGGACTTTGTTTTTGCAGTTAGCATCTCTGTTTGCAGGTCGTAAATACGTATTAGAGAGAAGGCGTTGATGTGTCATATTCGTCTGCCTCCTCACTGTTACAATACAGAAGTCCAGTTAAGCAATTAAATCTTTGTCTTTTAATCCCATCGGCTTCTTGGTTGTTTTCTATAATCAATTTCTTGATTGCCTTGCTCTTTGCGTCAGCTATTTGTCTCTCCTTGAGCATTGGGAGAATAGCTTCAAAAGATTGAATCATTTTCGTGTCTCCTCTTTAATGGTTTTAATAAGCACACTGTGCCATTAATAGGGGCCAATGGGTTTAAATTTCCCAAAGGCCCCGATATAATTACACATCGAAATAAAGTTCTTCTGGTCGAAAACCCTTTTCAGTCTTAACCATAGCCTCAATTTCTTGAAGCGAATCAAAATCAAACCTTGAGAGATTCTGCTTAATGGCAGATTTTAATAGTTCAATTTCAATTCTGCTCTTTGCTATTGCATCCAGGTGAAGCCGATATAACTCTTCATCTGCTCTTGTGCCTTCTTGTTGCATTAACTCAATGGCCCAGTCTTTAACTCTACCCATAATTATTTTTCCTCCTTATCTTAATTTGTTTATTTAACATTTCTCGTCTTGGCTGGCACTTTTTCATCCCACACCCAATTCTCTTAAAATAGAGGTGCGGTTAGCTTCCTTTAATTTCTGAACCTTGATATTAAATTCTTCTCGTTCAGGTTGATTCCTAAATTCGGAAACCTCACGTTTTATCATATTTAATAACTGATAATCGCCAGAACTGCCTGTGCCACAAATTTTGATAAGAAAGTAAAGGTTCAAATAATCTTTCAGCAATGCCGAAAATTCTATTCTTCGGTATTTATCAACCTTTTGTGCTTTATCCTGGGCTTTTTTCATTTGTGCCTTTTCTTTGGCTTCTTGCTTTAATGCTTTTTGTTTTGCCCACATAAGTTCATGGCGTTTTTTATTCTCCCGCATACGTTTTTCCTTTTTCTTCTCTTTTTCCATCAATGATTTAGTGCTCATAATTCTTTGGTTCTCCCTCTTCCTGCTTTATAACAAACTGCTTATCTTTGGCCATATCAGCCGCTATTTCCTCTTTTGGAGGATTGATTTTATTTTTAGACATCATTTTTAAATAGCCCCTCGTTGTCCTTATACTTTTGTTTCCCAATAAATGTTGAAGGTCTTTAAGACTCATGCCTTTCACTAAACAGTTGCAGGCGAAAGAAATTCTAAACAATTCAGGATAAATCTTTTTTCCTTCACCCAAAATTTCATACTGGTTTAAATAACGGCACATATAATTCACGTTCCCAATGGTGGCGTTAAAAGCGTTTTTGTCTTCCCACCAGCATCTAAAATAATGTTGCAACCTTGCGCTAAAATCACTGGGAACAATGGCTGTCCTTTTGAGGCCTTGTTTAGTAATTTCAATGGTTGATTGACCTTCCCCAGATTCATCAATAAAGACAAAATCTTCCCGACACAGGGTCATAATTTCTTTAAGCCGTAGACCCATGTAAAACATTAAAAGGAGAATATAAATTCTTACAAATATGGGTTCACGACAGTTGTAATAAACCCAATTATCAATGGCCTCCAATTCTTCTTCTGTAAGTGGTTTGATAGCCTTTCTTAAAACGTGCTTTTGTTTCGGGAAGTCAAGGCCAGATAGACCTGCCCATCTACAAAATCGCCTCAACGCCCAATTCACCATGTTTATTTTTGCCTGGGAAGACACTTGTAGTTTGGCGAAATAATCAGCAATTATCTTCGCTGTCACTTGAGCCAGATTAGTTATATTGTTTTCGCATAAAAACCGTCTCGTATAAGTAATGGCATGACCAATCGTACTTTTTGCCTTACTTTCCGATACAAGACAATCCTCAAACTTCTTCAATAACACTTCCATAGAATCAATCCTCCCTCATGGGGCATTTAGGAAGGATTTTATGGGCTAACTTTTCTTCCAATTCCTTAATAAATTTGCCGTTATAATCTGGTCTTCTTTTAAAAGCCCCTAACTCAATAACGGGGGTCAAATAATCCATAGCCACGTCAACTATCACCAGACCCTCATCAGTGTCCATTCTGTTTAAAATCGGCACCTTTTTTTCCAGTAGAACGCTCATTTTGGGCCTGTAAATATGAAGTCTTAAAACTTTATCCGAGTATTTAAAGGCTTCTGCATAATTCAGGAGCAAAAATTGCTCTCCAAGTTCGTCAAACCAGACCTGACGTTTGTATTGTTGTGGTAAAATGTTCATCATAATTTCCTATCTCCTTCAATTTCCCCTGTAGCGGGAGTTAATTTTAAAAAAGTCGAAAAATCCTATCTTTGCTTCAACATTCTTTTTAGCGATATATTCAGGCACGCCATCGTGAATTGGCTTGGCCTTACATTGCCCAAAATTTTTGATGCATCTTTTTTCGATTTCTGGACAATGCTTGGGGTCTATCCTGCTTAATACGGCATGTATGTGAAATCCCTTGAACCGATTTTTTTCGCAGAATACCAGGGCTTCCGTGTAGCTATCGAATAATACCTGCCCAGGACGGTTCAAATATTTGAAGAATTTCTTAAATAATTTCATGGCTTCCTGCTCTTTCACGTGCTCAAATATGGGCCTAAAGGTGATTGTGAGCCATATTGTCCAATCTCTAACTTTTAGAAATTTCTTCCAATCATTCTTTTCTTGTTCTATCTGATAAATTGATTTCATTTTTTTAACCTTTCTAATAATTATTTCGTATTGCGGACATACGATTCCCTCAAGAACAATCTTGAGAATTGGCCTTAAAAGCCCATTTTCGCCAACAAGGAATAAGCCTGCTGGCAATGGGTAATCTTGGCCATATCTTTACCAAAATTCTGTAGTGACTATAAAAAATGCTTCTGTGAACCAGGCAATTTAGCCCAATCAGCTATTTAGG
>CAYNGE010000055.1:0-8244 GCA_964396865.1 uncultured Planctomycetales bacterium | reverse complement strand
GGCGGGCTTTCAGGCGCGCTTACCTGTGCGGTTTTTTATTTTTTTTCGTCACTTTAGGATGGCTTGCTTATGTCACGTATCCCGGCGCAATTCTGTTAGCGGCCTTCCTTTCCCTTTATTTTGCTGTCTTTGGAGCGATGTTTGTCTATTTTCAGAGACTGCCCACAACTGCGCGCGTTTTTGTTTTGGCGTCTTGTTGGGTCGCCCTGGAATATATCCGCGCGCATCTGTTGAGCGGTTTTGGATGGGTGATGCTGGGGCATTCGCAGTATAAAGCGCTTTTGTTCATTCAAATCGCCGATATTACAGGCATATACGGGGTGTCGTTTTTGGTGATTTTAGTCAATCTTTTGTTTTTCGAAACCTGGCGGGCGATCCTGAAAAAAGACGATCTCTTGCGCCGCTCGTTGTTAAGAACGCAGATGCTGGGAATTATAATTTTATCGGTGGTTTTAATTTATGGAATGCGGGCCATCAGGCAACAAAAGCATTATGGAACGATCAAGGTAGGCGTGGTACAGCCGAATATCCCTTTAGCCGTCAGTTGGGATGATAGCCTCAAACCTTGGATCGTCGATAAAACCATCCGATTGACCGGGCAGTTTAAAGATCAAAAACTTGACCTGATCGTCTGGCCGGAAACATCCCTGCCGGGCGTTATCAGCGACTCTCCGTTTTTGGTAGATGAGATCCGTCAGACCGCTATTGATCTGAAGACGCCCATTCTCATCGGGGCTGAGGCCCAGCAAGACGGACAATATTATAATTCCGCGTTTTTGATCGGCGCGGACGGCAAGATCCATGGCCGTTATGATAAAATTCACCTGGTGCCTTTCGGGGAATATTTGCCCGTGAGGCCGGTATTAGGATGGATCAATAAGTTTGTTCCCCTGGAAGATTTTGCTTCAGGCAAAACTTATAAGATTTTTTCGACCCCAAGCGGACAAAAATTCGGGGTGTTGATCTGTTTTGAAGACACTTTAGGGGATATGTGCCGCCATTTTGCCGCAGCCGGAGCGGAATTCTTTGTCAACATGACCAATGACGCGTGGTTTAAAGACACCAGGGAGCCGTTTTTACATTTGCAGGGCGCGGTATTCGGCTGCGTGGAAAACCGGCGTTCACTATTACGCGCGGCCAATACGGGGTTAAGCGCTTTGGTGGATTATGACGGCCGCGTACTTAACATACTTCACGACGGCAATGGCAAGAAGATTTTTGTAGAAGGTACGGCCTGGGGCGTACTGCCCCTAAATAATGAAAAGACTTTTTACACAAAATACGGAGATGTTTTTACTTACCTGTGTTTTTTGTGTATATTAGTGGCAGGGACACGGAAAAGATCAGCCAAAGGCCCGTCAGCCCGCGGCTGATAAGTTAAGGAAACATATGCCTAAGAAGATCTTATTAGTTGATGATGATCCGGGCGTACATTTGATCATTGCTTCAATTTTAAGAAAAGCCGGGTATACCGTGGTTTCCGCGAAAAATGGAGAGCAGGCCTTAGCGCTGGCGCTTGATGGGCGCCCTGATCTGGTCCTTCTGGATGTCATTTTGCCCGGGCTTAAAGGGCGCGACTTATGCAAGAAGATCAAAGCATATGATGTGCTTAAAGACATTGCGGTTGTTTTTTTGACGGCTAAAAATTCCCAAGATGATATCAGAGCCGAGTTACAAGCCGGTGCCAGCGCCCACCTGACTAAGCCGGTTGATACAACTCTTTTATTGCAAACTATCGCCGGTATTATCGGAAAATAATCATGCTTAAAGATTGGAAGAAAAAGATTGAAAGGGCTCTTGTACGCTGGGCTTTTTATTTTTTCTCCTGGCTGTTTAAGGTCTTGCCATACCCCGCGATCAAGGCGATGACGGGCGGATTATTGGCCGTAGGCTATTTTCTCCTGCGGCGCATGCGCAAGGCGGCCATGGGGACGCTGAAGGTCGCCTTCGGCGTGGAAAAATCCCGCGCGGAATTGGAGAAGATCTGCAAGGAATGTTTTTATAATGCCGGACGCGGGGCCATTGAGATCGGGGCTTTCACGGCGCGCCCTTCTTTGATCAAGGAGACATTTTCTTTCGAAGGCCGTTCCCGTCAGAATTTGGATGCGGCCTTCCAAGAGGGACGCGGGGTCATCGGTATTTCCGCGCATTTCGGCAATTTTCCTTTAATGCTGCTTTATTTAGCGCAAATGGGCTATCCAACCAATGCCATTATCCGTCCCAGCCGTGATGAGATCATTGAAAAAGATTTTCAGGCCTCCCGTTCCCGTCTGGGCTTAAAAACGGTGCATAGTTATCCGCGCGAGGCGTGCGTGGTCCAGTCGCTTAAAGTTTTACGTGATAAGGAATTATTGGTGGTTTTGCTCGACCAGAACACTGGCAGCAAGTCCGGGGTGTATGTTGATTTTTTTGGACAGAAAGCAGGGACAGCCACGGGGCCTATTATCTTTGCCATGCGCACCGGCGCTCCTTTGCTGCCGATCTTTACCCTGCGCCAGGGGGAAAGCGATGATCATACCCTGATGATCGAGCCGCATTTTTATTTGGAACAAAAAGCAACAGATGAAGAAACCATTCAATACAATGTGCAGAAGCTGACGAATATCATTGAAGGCTATATCCGCAAGTATCCCAGAGAGTGGAGCTGGATGCATCGCCGTTGGAAAAGCCGGCCGCCATCCGCCGGCACACAAGCACAAGTGGGGGCCCATGTGGTATAAAGCGACGATGTTCATAGCCGGATTCGCCCTGACGATTTGCGGGGTGATGTTGATCTTACAGCAATGGGGGGCGGTGGTCATGCTCTTCAAAGGCATTATCGGAATGCTTCTGGCGGTTGCCGGGCTTGTCATTTTATTTGCCTCCACGCTTAAAAATCCATGATTAAATTAGTTATTTTTGATTTGGACGGCACCTTGGTTAACGCGTATCCGGCCGTCGCCCGGAGTGTTAATTATACTTTAAAGGCCCTGGGATTGGCCTCCCGTTCAGATACACAGATCAAGCGCAGTGTCGGCGAAGGTGACCGCGCGCTCTTGATCAAATTCGTCGGGGAAAAACTGGGAGCCCAAGCGCTTTCTATTTACCGGCCGCATCATGCTAAAGTTTTAAGGTCCAAGGGGACCCTCCGGCTTTTGCCCGGAGCGCCGGAGGTCTTAAAATTTTTAAAAGGCAAAGGATATCAACTTGCCATTGCCAGCAATCGACCAGCCAAATATACGCGCATTATTTTAAAGGTCCTTGGTGTTCTAAAATTTTTCGATGTTGTTCTTTGCGCGGGAGGCGCTCTCAAACACAAACCGGCCCCGGATATATTATGGGCCATTGCCAAGCGCCTGAGGGTCCCCTTATCACATGTTTTGTATGTGGGGGACATGACCATTGATGTCCGGTGCGCCCGCGCGGCAGGGATACGCATGGTGGCCGTGCCCACAGGTTCAAGTTCAAAAAAAGAATTAAAAGATTTGAAACCTTGGCGGATTGTCAGTAAAATAAATCAGCTTAAAGGAATCCTAAGTTCCCTCTCTTGAGGGGGCTAAAAGAATTGTAGATTCTCCCTCCCCTTGAGGGGGAGGGTCAGGGAGGGGTGATGAGCAAAAGATTACGCAAGGGTAAATTAAATTGGCGTTCTAAAAAGGCCAATCATGGGGCCAAACCGGGCAAAGGCTGATTTTATGGCAACAAGATTTATTCAACTGCTGCTGATGATTTCCGTGTGCGTTTTTTTCAGCGGCTGCTGGGTTGTGGTGATCGGCGGCGCAGGAGCCGTCGGTGGGTATGCCGCAACTCAAGATACTTTTGAAGGTGTCAGCGCTAAAGGCCAGGAAGAATTGATGGATGCGGCCCATAAGGTCCTGTCTGTTATGGGCACTATAAATAAGGAGAATGCTAAAGACGGCATCATCGATGCCACGGTGTACGGTAACCATGTGACAGTCACTGTTGTCCAGATCAATTTGACCACTAGTAAACTTCGTGTTAAAGCCCGCAAAGATCTTCTCCCGAGCCGTGCCATTGCCCAGGAAGTGTATACCAAGATCATCAATCAGCTGGAACAATAGAAAATAGGCAGACGTCCTATTTTTCTGATTGACAAAATGCCATAGGCATATATTATTAATGGCTTAGAGAATTTTTAATAACTACAGGAGGATCAAATGTCAGTCAAAGTCGGTATTAACGGATTCGGCCGCATCGGCCGTTTGGTTTTTCAAGCCATTTGCGATCAGGGACTTTTAGGCAATGAAATTGATGTGGTAGCCGTCGTGGATATTTCAACCGACGCGAATTATTTTGCTTATCAGATCAAATATGATTCAGTTCATGGTAAATTCAAGCACGCGGTGTCCACGGCTAAAAGCGATCCGGCTAAAGCCGAGGCCGACACTATCATCGTCAACGGGCACAAGACTAAATGTGTGATGGCAACCAAAAGCCCCTCCGAGCTTCCATGGAAAGCTTTGGGCGTTGACATTGTTATTGAATCCACCGGCCTTTTTACCGAAAGTGAAAAAGCCGCCGGCCATTTGCAAGCCGGAGCTAAAAAAGTGATCATTTCAGCGCCTGCCAAAGGAGAGGTCAAGACCATTGTCATGGGCGTCAACGAGCAGGAATATGATACGGCTAAACACCATATTATTTCTAACGCCAGCTGTACCACCAATTGCCTGGCTCCGCTGGTGCATGTCTTAATTAAGGAAGGCATCGGCATTGAAGCCGGTTTAATGACGACCATCCACTCCTATACCGCTACTCAAAAAACCGTGGACGGTCCTTCTAAAAAGGATTGGCGCGGCGGACGCGCGGCGGCGATCAACACCATCCCTTCCACCACAGGAGCGGCCAAAGCCGTAGGAGAAGTTTTGCCTATGACCAAGGGCAAGTTGACGGGGATGTCTTTCCGTGTTGCGACAGCGGATGTATCGGTCGTTGACCTGACGTTTCGTTCCGTCAAAGAGACCTCTATCGAGGAGATCGATGCCTTGCTGAAGAAAGCCTCAGAGACTTATTTAAAGAATTATCTTGGCTACACCAATGAAGAGTTGGTATCCACGGATTTCATCCATGATCCGCGTTCTTCCATTTATGATTCTTTGGCCACTGTCCAGAACAACCTTAAGGGCGAGAAGCGTTTCTTTAAGGTCGTCGCTTGGTATGACAACGAATGGGGCTACTCGAATCGCGTGGTGGATTTGGTGAGGTATATTTCTAAAAAATAAAATGGCCGTAAAAATTTTTCAAAAAAAGGCCGGTTGTAGCGAAAGCACAACTGGCTTTTTTGTTGACCCTACGATAGATATCATCAAAGGCATGGCGATCATTTTGGTTGTTTATGGCCACGTCATTGAGCATGGTATGGCCCCGAATGCGCAAGATTTTTTCTTAAATCCGGTTTTTAAGCTTATTTATACTTTTCATATGCCTTTATTTGTGTTTATGAGCGGCTATTTGATGGCATTTAGTTTAAGCAGAAGAAGCTTAAGGGGCGCTTTTAAGGTTAAGTGCAAAAGCCTGCTTGTTCCATTTCTGTCGTTAGGGGTCTTGGGCATTGCAGTGAGTTATTTTTTTAATGTAATATTTGGAAAGGCCGGGGGAGTTTTTAATTTTTCACAGGATTTGATAGATCAGTTATTATTAAGACCTTCGGCATGGTTTTTGTTTACTCTGTTTATATTGAGCGCTCTTTTAATATATTCCATTCATTTGGAAAAACGGCTCGGCGTAGTTGGTTTTTTAAGCATTTATTTTTTAATGCTGGTCATTCCGTATAACGATTATTGCTGTATTTATTATATTAAATGGTTTTACTTGTTCTTTTTAACCGGGTATTTGATCAATAGATATCATTTAAGGATAACGTATCCGATGGGCCAAACGGCGGTATTTTTTATATCATTGATCATGTTTATCGGGCTTGTGCCTTTCTGGACGACGCAGGATTATATTTATATTAATAAAATGAATTTTGTATCAAATCAATATTTTCATGAGATTTTAAGGATCATGTACAGGTATTTTATGGGTTTTTTAGGCATCATTATTTCATTCTATATTGGAGCAAAGCTTAGCCGGACTAAAATAGCGCCTGTTTTAAGATATGTCGGCACCTATGCTTTGGATATCTATATAATTCAAATGTGTATCGTGGAAGGCGTTTATCCAAGGCTGGTTTATAAGATGCATAGTCATCTTGATTTTAATTCTCCGCTGGTGCTTTATATTTTGGCGCCCCTGCTTGTGATATTTTTTGTGGGCCTATGTATGTTGATTTCAAAGTTATTGATCAGAAAAAATTCTCTATTGGGCAGGTTATTATTGGGCGGCAGGGTCTGAAGGAAAAATATTGCAAAAATTCGAAATGGTTGATAAGCTTTACGACATTGTATAATCACCAGGGAGAAATAAATGGGTATGCATGAAATTAAAACCAAGGTTTTGGGTTATCCCAGGATCGGGCAAGACCGCCAGTTGAAAAAAGCCACCGAAAGCTACTGGAAAGGGGAGATCGCCCTTGAGGATCTAAAAAAGGCGGGTGCCCAGATCCGCCGGGAGAACTGGCTTAAACAAAAAGAAGCCGGGATTGACTATATTCCCAGCAATGATTTTAGTTTTTATGATCAGATGCTGGATATGAGTTGTCTTTTGGGACAAGTGCCGCAGCGTTTTGGTTGGGATGGAAAAATGATCGATCTGGATATGTTATTTTTCATGGCCCGCGGCTTGCGTCCTGGCGGGGCGCAGACCTCCGCCACCGCTTGCGAAATGACCAAGTGGTTTGACACTAATTATCATTATATCGTACCGGAATTCTCACCTTCGAGTCAATTCAGCCTCTCTGCCAATAAAGTTTTCGATGAGTTTAAAGAAGCTTTAGATTTGGACATTGTGACAGTGCCTGTTTTAATTGGCCCGGTCACATATTTATTATTAGGAAAAGGGCCCGCCGGTTTTGATCCGTTGTCATTGCTTGATCGTCTTTTGCCGGTTTATGAAGAGATCCTGAAACGATTGTCTAAGCAGGGCGCCCAATGGATACAAATAGATGAGCCGGTTTTCGCGTTGGATTTAACCGCCCGTCAGCTGGATGCCATCAAGACGGCCTATGAACATTTGAGCCGTGCCGCAGGCGCTCAATTAATGGTGGCGACGTATTTCGGCGATTTGCGTTCAAATCTACAAACTTTTATGCGCCTGCCCGTGGCAGGTTTTCATATTGACGCCGTGCGTGGGCGATCAAGTGAAGTGGCTACGGTTGCCCGCGGTATTGACCACCATAAAGTTTTGTCCGTGGGTGTTGTAGACGGGCGCAATATCTGGAAAAATGATTTTTCTTCCTCATTGCAGATTTTAAATCTGGCCAAGGCCTCGATCGGCCCCAAGCGTCTGATCATTTCTTCGTCATGTTCCCTCATTCATGCCCCTTTGAGCTTGGTCCATGAACCCAAAATGGACGCCGAATTAAAGAATTGGATGGCTTTTGCTGAGGAGAAATTGCATGAATTGGTGAATTTGCGGGGATTGCTGGACGGGACCCAGGACAAAGGTATTTTGTCTATCAACAGCGAAGCCGTAACCTTACGGCGAGAAAGCCGTCGTATTCATCAGGATTCTGTCAGCCAGCGTGTCAAGTCGGTCAAGGAGGGTGATTTGAAAAGGGCCTCTGCTTTTGCCCAGAGGCGTTTGGTGCAAACAGAGAGGCTTAAACTGCCCCTTTTTCCCACCACCACCATTGGTTCATTTCCGCAGACTCCGGAGGTCCGCAACTTGCGCGCGCAATGGAAAAAAAATAGCATTGATACTAAACAATATGAAGCATCCCTGGAAGCGGAGATCAAAAAGGCCGTGGATTTTCAGCATGAGATAGGGATAGATATGCTTGTGCACGGTGAATTTGAACGCAATGACATGGTGGAATATTTTGGTGAGCAATTGGAAGGTTTTACATTTACGTCCAATGGCTGGGTGCAAAGCTATGGCTCGCGTTATGTGAAACCCCCGATCATTTTCGGTGATGTCTATCGCCCCCGGCCTATGACGGTGCGTTGGTCCGCCTTCGCGCAAACCTTGACGAAAAAACCCATGAAAGGCATGCTCACCGGGCCTGTGACCATTTCCCAATGGAGTTTTGTACGCGATGATCAGCCGCGCTCGCAAACGGTCAAACAAATCGCTTTGGCCATACGCGACGAGGTTTTAGATCTGGAATAATCAGGTATCGAAGCCATTCGGATTGATGAACATGCT
>CAYNGE010000054.1:0-8335 GCA_964396865.1 uncultured Planctomycetales bacterium | reverse complement strand
CCTCCGGGGAAATGACCGAATAATAAGCATGCTGCAAAATAAAAACACGGTCGGCAACGCCGATCCCCAAAGCCCCGCCGCTGCCGCCCTCACCGATGATCACGGCCGCGATAGGGGTTTTGAGACCCGCCATATCACGCAAATTTTCGGCGATGGCTTGCGCCTGGCCGCGTTCCTCCGCCTGGATCCCCGGATAAGCGCCGGGCGTATCAATTAGGCATATGACCGGTGTTTGAAATTTAACCGCAAGACGCATCAGGCGCATGGCCTTGCGATAACCTTCGGGATGGGCACATCCAAAATTACGCAAAAGATTTTCTTTAACGTCACGCCCTTTTTGATGCCCTACGATCATCACTTTTTGCCCATCAATCCTGGCAAAACCGCCGATCATGGCTTTATCGTCGGCAAAAAACCTGTCCCCGTGCAGCTCTAAAAATTCATCCGTCATCATACGGATATAATCCAGCGTAAAGGGGCGTTTGGGATGGCGGGCGATCTGTACGCGCTGCCAGGACGTCATATGGCCGTAAATATCATTTTTAAGTTTCTCGAGTTTGCCCTCCAAGCGCTTGATCTCAGGTTCGAGGGTCACGCGTTTGGAGCCCATTTGGCGCAGATCATTGATCTTATGTTCAAGCTCGAGGATCGGCTTTTCAAAATCAAGTGTAGGCATAATATGATCGACCTTTAATTTTGGATGACGACTACGGTCCCAACGGGCAAGATGTCAAAAAGCTCCTCGACATCATGATTGGTCATGCGCACACATCCGGCAGTCACCTGCTTGCCGATGCTCTCGGGATGAACGGTGCCGTGAATGCCGTAATGCGGGTCGGCATCAAAACCCATCCAACGGCTGCCTAATTCATTTTCAGGGCTTTCGGAAGGGATCGGCGCCCCGCCGGCCTTAAACCATACCGGTTTTTCTATTTTAGAGGCGATCTTGAAAGTCCCCACCGGCGTGATATTATCTTTTCCCGTAGATACATGATAAATTTTAAGTACTTCTTCGTTTTGTGATTTATTGACCAGCACATTAAACGGCGCGGTCCATATACGCAATCTCTCGCCGATGCGTATCGCATCGCTTTGTAAACCATTGGCTATTTTAATGAGCTGTGGCGTGGTGTTATACTTTTTGGCAAGCTTCCCCACGGAGTCTCCGGGCTTGATCTCATAAGAAATAGTTTGGGGCATAGGGGTAGGAGAAAGGATAAGCGCGATATTTAATTCTCCCAACTTCTGCTGGACTTCTTCTATTTTCTCATAATCCGGATAGTTGCTGACGATCTGAGCATAGGCTTCTTTGGCCTTGAGCTTGTCCCCTTGAGCCTCATATTGGGATGCTTCCTGCAAAAGCTGGTTAACTGAGGCCGTCGTCTGTGATGAATTCCCTGAAGTGTCAGATGCTTTGTGATGCCTAACAGCGACGATGGCTGCGGCGGCCAATACGACGACAACTAAAACCCCGATTGCGATCTTCTGATTCATAAACACACCTCTCTAATATAAAACCATGGCACAAATGACGCCAAAAATAAATCCTGCCAGCACCTGTACCGGCGTATGTCCCACTAATTCCTTAAGCTGTTTTTCTTCGATCCGGCCTTTCCAGTAAATATCATCCATTATTTTATTAAGTATTGAGGCCTGGCTGCCGGTTGCGCGGCGTACACCCTGGGCATCAAACATGGTCACCATAGCAAAAGTGGCCGCCACGGCAAACAATGGGCTGTTAAAACCATATTCCAGGCCCACCGAGGTTGCCAAAGCCGCCGCTCCAGCCGCGTGACTCGAAGGCATGCCGCCGGTACCAATAAACCAACGGAAATTAAACCTCTTTTCCCTGAATATCCCCAAAACGACTTTGATGGTTTGGGCTAAAAACCAAACCGTCACGGTAATCAGAAAAATCCGGTTTTGAAAAATTTCCGGAAAAAACGAATGTGGGTAAGGACCTAACATGAGAAAATATTGACGAATAATCCCCTTTATGTTAGCCTACATTATATCTTGCTGAGTAAAAAAGTATATAGTTATTTACGCAAGCAAGAGAAGATTGCTTCCCCCTAAGCAACCGCTTTTTAATTATTAACTCCCCCTTCATAAGTCCGGACTAAATCATGCTGGCTCGGATCTCTTCGTTTGGTCTTTGCGGCCTGGAAGCCTACCCTGTTGCCATTGAAACAGACATAAGTCCCGGACTGCCGGCCATTACCGTAGTCGGATTGCCGGATAATGCCGTCAGGGAAAGCCGTGAACGCATACGCGCGGCCATCAAAAACAGCGGTTTTGAATTTCCCCCGCAAAGGATCACCATTAATTTAGCCCCGGCGGACACCAAAAAACAAGGCCCCTGTTATGATCTGGCCATTGCCTTAAGCGTGCTTGCGGCCCAGGGGCAAATCCCCGCGGATGCCTTGGACGCCTACGCTTTTATGGGAGAACTTTCTTTAGACGGACGCATACGGCCGGTGCAAGGAGCCCTATCCGTCGCGCTGGCCGCGGCCAACAGCCCCTGCCGCGGTCTTATCGTACCTTTCGAAAACGCCAAAGAAGCCGCTTTGGCCGGCTGCCCGGTGTATCCTGTCCGGCATTTAAATGAGGTGGTCGCATTCTTGACCGACCCATCATCCCTCAACGCAGTAAAAATAAATTTTGAGCATCTGCTTAAAGATAACTGCCGGGGCCGCGCGGATTTTAGCGAAGTCAAAGGCCAGCACTATATTAAACGGGGCCTGGAGGTGGCTGCGGCCGGCGGGCACAATGTGCTTCTCATAGGCGCGCCCGGCAGCGGTAAAACCATGCTGGCCAAACGCCTCACGACGATCTTGCCGGACATGACACTTGCGGAAGTGCTGCAAACCACCCAGATTCATTCCGTGGCCGGGCTTTTGAAATATGCCCAGGGAATTGTCACCCACCGGCCTTTCCGCGCGCCTCATCACACAGCGTCGGATATAGCCATTGTCGGCGGAGGCAATGGGCCCAGGCCCGGCGAGGTGACCCTGGCGCATAATGGCGTTTTATTTCTGGATGAATTCCTGGAATTCAACCGCCATGTCCTGGAAGTCTTGCGCCAGCCCTTAGAGGACGGCTATGTCAGCATCGCGCGGGCCAGAAACAGTTTGCGTTTTCCGGCCCGGTTTATGCTCATTGCGGCCATGAACCCTTGTCCGTGCGGCTGGCGGGATGTCCCCGGAAAGATCTGCCACTGCTCTCCCCTGCAAGTCGAACGTTACCGTCAAAAAATTTCCGGCCCCCTGCTGGATCGCATTGACATCCACCTGCACGCCCTGCCTTTAAAAACCAGCGAATTAGTCGATGCGCCCGGGGAAGAATGTTCCGCAACTATCAAAGAGCGTGCATCAACGGCACGACGAATGCAATGGCAAAGATTTCAAGGCCTGCCCGTGTTGTGCAACGCCCACATGGAAACCGCGCACCTGCATAATTTTTGCGCTTTGTCCCGAGAAGCCAAAGGGGTCCTGATCGCGGCCATGGAAGAATTAAAATTCTCAGCGAGGGCGCACGATAAAATACTCAAAGTGGCCCGCACCATAGCGGATTTAGCCTCGAGCGAGTCTATTGAGGCGACTCACATCGCCGAAGCGGTGGGTTATAGATCTTTGGATAGGCCGTCTTTTTAAATTAGAAAACTTAAACTTTGACCAGAACTTCTTCTTTGGCTGGATTTATACCTAATAATTCAAACGGGCTTGAGATGTGCTGGATGTTGATGATGACCGGCGTAAACCCTTCAAACCCTCCTTGCATCAACTTATTTAGCTGGGCCGGGTCAAATTGGACATTGACTGTCTTGCCGTTACGAAGCACGTTGATTTGGTTGAGGTCGATACCACCAAGGTCTTTGGCCAATGCGGCTGCGTTAGTCATCATTACGGAGGCGGCCGAATTAGTTTCTAGATGCCTGCTTGCCTCTGTTGCATCTAAAGCATCTTGCAATTCATTAAGAGCCATTTCTAACATAGCTCTAAGCTCCCTGGTATTTTGTCGAGATTGTGGTGAATGTTTCTCCAAGAATCTATCTAAATCTTTCTGAAATCGTTCTACGTCTCTTGGGGATTGAATCTGGAAAAATTGGTCTTTTAATGTTGCGGAAATCTCAAACTGACCTAGATATGCCCTTACTGTTGCCTTGGCCTCCTCAAGGGCCGTCATCGCCGCATCTGGGGGTAGTGTCTGCAACATGGCAAAGTCAGAACGGTAGTGCTTTTGGTAATTAGAAACCCATTCTCTATCCACTCTCTCTTCTGCTCTAGGATCCACTTCGCCGTTGACCCAATATTCTGGTCCTACATATCTCCCGTCATCTTGATAATAAGGATCCCCCCTTATGTCTCGCAAAACATAATGCAATTGATCACTAAGTCTATTGTATTCCACATAATCATGCGCATCTTCAGCCACTTTCATCTGCGCAGCTAATTCGTCAGCATTCATCACCGCATCTAGGGGTTTTTGTTCTTGTGTTGAAACGGGCGTGGTTTGATTAACACGATCGGTGGTTATAGTAATATTAGGGATAACATCATTGGTCCTAAGATATTCCATCATTGATGGAACATGGATTCTCCAATAAACATCTCCCATCTGCTGGCTTTTCACAAATGAGTCCCTGCTAGCCCTTCGCTTAAAACCAATTGAGGGGCGAACAAGCATGCGGATGGTATAATCAAAATATTTCTTAAATAATGGCAATAAAAGATAATTATGGTCAACTACAAGCACCGTATTTCGATCCAAGGCAAGATTTTCTGTCCTCGTCAAGCGACCTTCTTCATCGTAATTGAATAAATTCTGAAGATCCAATGCCAGTTGCGAAGATTTTCCAAGATTAAAATGGTCGATTTTCTCTAAAACTTCGGTCACAAACTTATCTTCTCTTAAAGGAATATCTGGAACTTTAACAGTAATATCTCTGCTGGATAAATCGCTGTCCTGCTGTTTTCTCCGGGCATTTCTGTCCCCAATAAACCAATCTCCATTAATATAAACTGCATGACGTCCTTGAGCATTAAGCCGCCGGACTATTTCCTGCGCCATCGTTGACTTTAAAGCACCGGAAAACCCTTCGACTGCTATCTTAATTATTTTATTGTTTCTCGGCAGGCGATTGATAGTATCAACAACATGATCTAAAGAAATGTCTTTGCCTAATTCCTGGGCACCTGCTCTTCTAATAAATTTTGCATACTCAACATCATAACGCTCTTTGTACTTCTGCCATTTTAAATCACTTGAAGTATCTCTCATCGCCGCATCTTCCACCATTGCATCAAATCTATCCATCACATTGTTGATGGTGGTTTGAATGTCCTTTAATTGCTCGGCATTCTTGACTTCGAGAATAATCCCCCGAGACCCGCCTAAAAACATTCTGATCACATTGGAAATACCATACATATAGGTCGCATCATTCACTGTAATCCCACCGATATCAACATTCCCATTTTCGGTCTTATCCGCCTGGGTATAAATGATCGAAATATTAATTGCTTTTTGCGCGCGTGCCATCAAACCTTCAATTCCCGAATGGGCCCTTCCCGGCAAGAAAAACATCGGGGTTTGCAGTCCTACCTTAGCGGCAGATTTGGCCATTCTCTTAGCAATAGCGGAGATGACAGGGTTCCCTTCATCCCGTTCCATATAAGTTAAAACCAGATTATCTAAACCACCCTTATTTTTGGACCATGAATTGTATAAATATTGGGCTAACTCTTCCTCTATACTTCCGGTAGTATTAAACTGTTCTCCTTCTTCAAGCCCTATGGATACCCTCTCAGCTTGAGTATTAAGTAACATGCGCTGTTGGGTAACAGGAGTGATCCTCCTCTCCGCGGAGAGAGTTCCCAGCTGGTTATTTAGTTTTGCTAACTCGAATGCAGCCTTAATTTTAGCCGTATTGGTATTGGCCGCTTCCCCAATATCTATTTGCATAACACTCTTTGTAATTGAGCCAAGATACTGCCCAATAACGTCTTCTTCCGAAATATTTAATGCCTTAGCCAACTGCCCCATGGCCTGTTTCATTGACCCAAAGTCTTGGTGAGATTCGACTTGAGTTTCCCCTTCTTCAACAAAAGATTTCTGAGCAGCTGCAAGTTTCTCACTATTGCTTGTTTCCATAGCTGTCTGAAAATCCTGAATGGTCATTCTAATGTCAGGATTTTCAGCGCCCGCTTGTCGTATCCCTGCAATATGAATCTTTGCCACACCAGTCAGTTCTCTGACCAATTTAACAGCAGGGTTCGAATTGGCGTCTTGCCGGGTCAGATACGTAAAATAAACCACTGCATCCTGCATTAAAGCGCTTGTTCTTGCAATTGTTTTTAAATTTTGCTCAACCTCTGCCGGAGACTTTCCTTTTTTCAAATCAACAGTGACAACAATCACCGGAAGCCCTTTTGCTTTGAGTTGGTCAGCGTAAGCCTCCATCTTCTCATAATCATCGCTACTCTTATCTAAAAGGAATAAAGGCTGTACGCTTTTAGGGTCTGCCTCAAGCCCGGTCTTATGTCTTTCGACATCATCCGGTTGATTCAAATTATATTCATAGACCAGGTTATTGTTCTCATATCCGCCAGCCACATACTTCTGGGCCCCTTCATTGGCAAGCTGATAAGTTTCATTAGCCAGCCCTTTTAAAGATCCGCTAAATAACAACTGAATTTTATTGCGGCCGACATTCCTTTGCGTTAAAAGTAGTCCGGCAAGTTTGACAGCCGGATTATTATCCTGATTTTTATAAGCCAATTCTTCGTTAGCCGCATACAATCCGCTAAAATACTGTTTTAGGCCTTCTCTTGCTTTTTCGGTATCATGATACCCGACCGCAAGGGCCAAAAAAAGAGGTGCCGCAACCATCAAGGTCTTTCTGTTCATTTGCCGGCCACCGATGTAGCCAGGGATATCTGTAATGGAGTAGACAACTGCGTCCTTTTCTTTAGCCAACTGTTCTCCGGTCGTCCTCAGTTGCCCTTGAACAGCGGCAACCACACGTTTCGTAAATTTTTTTGCTGTCCTTTGAAAGAAATCAAAGGTTTCTTGTGTCGTACCGCTTCTTGACATCTCAAAAACGATCGTATTATCATTGGTGGCATCGGATGGAATTCTGTCCATATGGTCTGGATTGTTGACCACGATCCATATGATGCCTAATGAAAGCAAGTACTCCGACAACTGATGAGAATACATTTCATTGGCGCCTATTCCGGAAGTGAGAAGATATTTTGTCTTTCCAAGTTCAATTTTGTTTAGAAAATTTGTTTCTAAGCCATTGACAATATCCAGCAAATCGGGAAAACCCGTAGTATTTTCCGTCACATCTTCGAGACCTAAAAACCTCCCGACAAACTTCTTCATATCGTCTCTAAAAGCAAAAGGAACTTGACCTGCTTGCTGTCCCATATACTTCATATACTCAAACAATTCATGGCCCTCATGTCTTAAAGAAGCCCCCTGGCCTTGAAACCCATACTGCCCATCAGAAACAGTTATATCAACAGAACTCTTTCTGAAATCCTCATTATTCAATGGTGTTTTTGGATTTCGCATTCTGTAAAGATAGACAATTGGCTTAAAGAAATCGATTTTCTCCAATTCTGCTAATATATCGTCGACCGTACTCCCTGTTTTCTTGGCCAATTCATTAATAAAGACAGTGTCAACGGACATGTTCATTGTCGTTAAAAATCGTTTATTATCTTTTAGTTTCAATCTTTGCATAAGTTTAATGATATCCAGTTCCAACGCATCAGCCGTCATCGCCGCGTCTTGAGACGATGGCTTTTGGTTGAGCATGGCTTTATCTAGAACTATTTGTAAAGCCATCATCGCCCCATCCGGTTGGCCAACCATAGCCGGATCTTGGGTACGTTTTAAATTAATTTCTATCAGTGGAATACCGCCCGAAAAATACTTCCTCGGCACAACCTGACCATCCAGCGTTGGATCTTCCTTAATGTAGTTAAACGTCCCCTTCTTGTAGGCCTTCAGGTAACGTTCGTAAATTTGTTCTTTAACGGCAGAATCGTTGAGATTAACACCTGCAACTTTGTTCTTATTAGTGTAGAGAGCATCTAAAAGGCCGTTTTGAATGGTTTCCTTGTACCATTTGGCTAAGATGAGCGCTTGATAGATTTGGCGTAACGGCGCAAAGTTCTTGCCGGTATTCACTTCTTTGGCTATTTCAGGGAGGACTATCTCTTTTACAATTTGAGATGAGATGCTCGATGCTTTTGTTTCTTGATGTTTCTGCTTTGCTAAATAATCCTCGTCTAACATTACCTTTAAAGTGGATTTGGTAACG
>CAYNGE010000053.1:0-8379 GCA_964396865.1 uncultured Planctomycetales bacterium | reverse complement strand
ATCAAGGAAGTTGCCCATTCGATGAAAGGGTCTTCCGGAAATATTTCTGCCAAATCTTTGCACGCCGCTTGTCTCAAATTAGAAACTCTGGCCAAAGAGGGAAAAACCGACGGTATGCAAGAGGTGGTTTCCCGCATTGACGGTTATTTTGAAGAGGTCAAAGTTTTTTCCGCGCGTTTTAAAAAGGGCCTGGGAGTACGCTAATGCGAGCGGCTTCGTTAGCGCTTATTTTTTTTGGTTTGCTGGCCTTCTTTAATGCCGTCCGGCATCCTTTTGTCCATGATGATGTTGTTTTTATCCTCAACAATCCTCAAATTGCCCGCCTGGATGAATGGGCCAAGGCTTTTGAAGTCACCAAGGCGGGTCATGGCCTCAATACGTATTACCGTCCGCTTTTAGAAATTCTTTACCGCCTTGAATATCATATCTTCGGCCCCAATCCTTTCGGGTTTCATTTATTCAATTGTGTAGTGCATATTGTCAATGGGCTTTTGGTGTTTAGCCTGTTGCAAAAATTAGGTTTAGCCAAAGCCGTGGCCTGGGGCGTTGCTTTATTATTTTTGATCCATCCCGTGCAGACCGAGGCGGTCAGTTGTATTTCCGGCATTTCCAATCTTTGGATGGCCTTAGGGGTCCTGTTGGGCCTGCATGCTTATTTAAATCGATGGTACGCCGCAAGCCTTTTATGTTTGGTGGCGGCTTTTTTAGGCAAAGAGCAGGCAGTGATGTTCGTGCCTTTGATCGTGGCCGTAGATGTAAGCCGGGGGAAAAAGAATTTCCGTTGGTGGTTTTGGATGGCTTTAAGCACATGTGTCTTATTGGGACTGCGCGAGAGTGTGACCGGCGCTTCTTTAGTTAAAGAGATGATGGCCTCTCCCGGGGAATTGTATTTGCGTTTGGCCGCTATTCCCAGGGTGTTGGGGATGGATTTGCGTTTGATATTTTGTCCGTATGACCTGCATTATTACCGAAATACGGATATATTACAGTCCAATAGTATGGCTTGGATATGGGCCTTGGTATTCCTGTCAGGCTTCTTTATGGCATTGCGCCGATGGCCTTTAGCGCGACCGACGCTGATCTTAGGGGTAGGATGGTTTTTAGCGGCGCTTTTACCGGTATTGAATATCGTTCCTTTGATCAATGAATATTCATTTATTTTGACGGCGGAACATTTTTTATATTTACCTATTATCGGGATCTTGATCATAGCCGTCAGCGGCGTTGACTATTTTTTTAAATCCGCAAGCAAAGCCGTGTTGGCCTTTGTGGTTGCGTGCTGCCTTTTATTAACATGGTATCAAAATACGTTTTGGCAAAGCGAGATCGTTTTGTTCCAACGCATGGTGCGTTTTGAGCCGGATTTCGGCCGCGGGCACTTTCTTTTGGCCCAGGCTTATTTTTTAGGCGGACGTCCTGGGGACGCCCAGGCTCATTTTTTGAAAGCTTTCGAGATCATGTCTTCTTACGCGAAAAAAGCATCTAATCCGACGGCGAAAAGGTTTTATTTAGGTTATATGAAAAGGATATTATCCAACTGGGCCCAGTGCGATGACGCGATGGGGCATAGGGCTCAGGCGTTGGATAAGTATAAGCAGGCCGCGGCCATTCAATTAGGCGCCGCCCCTTAAACGCCCTAAACGCTTTTTGCCTTTAGGCGCATTCTGTGGTACTTTTATATATCACGTTTGCAAAGGATGCCGTATGTTCTGGATCATTATTCTAAGTTTTTGCGTGTTAATGGCTTTGGCCATTGTCATTTATTTGCTGCCCGCAGAGAGCTCTCAGGCCAAAAGGAAAAAGGGAAAAAGGCCTGTATTGATCGCGGACCCCGTAGCCCCGGAGGCCGGCAAAGACTGGAAAGCCATTGCCGAGCGCTGGGAGAAAAATAACCAGTCTCTGCAAAATGAAATTGATAAGATAAAAATGGCCGGGAAGAACGCCGGGCAGCAGTTAGACGGGCATAAGGCTGAGATCAAGGCCCTGACAGAAAAATTAGCTTTGGAAAGAAGCTGGCACGACAAAGAGCAGGGAACGCTTGAGAAATTCAAGCACCATGAAAAAGATCTCAAAGACCAGATTTCCCGTACAGAAAACGGGCTTGAAAAAGAGCATTCCAATCGTCTGCGTTTGGAGCGCGAATTGCAGGATCTCAGGGTCAAATACGACCAGATCGTCGAAGAAAAAAGGCAGTTGTCCGTAAAAGCCGCCAGCCAGCAAACGACACTTGAGGCCGACGCCCAAGAGCTTAAGGAATTAAGATCTGAAAATACCGCGCTTAAAGAAAAACGCGCGGGACAGCAGTGGGTGGCTAAATTAGAATTTGATGAATTAAAAAAAGCTCTTCAGGCTAAAGAGCAAGAGCTTGAGCGTCTTAAATCCCATGGATAATTTTCCTTTTGCCCGCCGCACCAATTGGTGTCAAAAGTCCAATGCCTTAAATAAAACCCTTGAGGATTTAGAGGCCCGGCATATCCCTGTGATGGATTTAACGGCTTCCAATCCGACGGTATGCGGATTTGCGTACCCCGAGGGGGCGCTTACGGCTTTAAGTGCAAGAGAAAATCTTTATTATAAGCCCGATGCCTGCGGTATGGTTTCGGCGCGTCAGGCAGTGGCCAATTATTATGCCCGTCAAAAAGCGGGCTACAGGGCAAAAGACATCATCTTGACTGCCAGCACTTCTGAAGCGTATTCTTTTTTACTACGGCTTTTAGTCAATCCAGGGGAAAAGGTTTTGATCCCCAGGCCCAGTTATCCATTATTTCAATTCTTACTGGAGATCAATGATGTCAATTTTGATTATTATCCGCTGGAGTATGATGGGCAATGGCATCTGGACTGTCAGGCCCTGGAGCGCATGGTAGACGCTAAAACCAAGGCCGTCATTTTGGTCAATCCTAATAATCCGACAGGTTCCTATATCAGCCGGACGGAATTGGATTTTTTAAACCAGCTTGCCCGTAAACATGCCTTGAGCATTATTTCAGATGAAGTTTTTTTCGATTATGCCTGGGAAGAGAGCGGTTTTGTAAGTTTGGCGGGAAACGGGCAGGTTTTGACCTTTGTGCTGGGAGGTTTATCGAAAACTTTGTGCCTCCCGCAGATGAAATGCGCCTGGATCTTAGTCTCAGGACCGCAAGCGCCTTTGCAAGACGCATTAGCCCGTCTGGAAATCATCGCGGACACCTATTTATCCGTTAATACGCCGGTTCAGAATGCTCTGGGCACGTGGTTGGATCATGCCCCGGATGTCCAGCGGCAAATCATCTCCAGGGTCAAAGAAAATAGGCAATGGCTCTGTGATCATCTTAATGATCATACACGATTGTTGTCCCTTCAGGGGGGGTGGTATGCGATCTTGCGCGTTCCCGCGGTTAAATCAGAAGAAGAATGGGTCTTAGAATTTATTCAAGAGGAGCACGTATTGGTTTATCCCGGGTATTTTTTCGATATGACCGGGGGAACCCATATTGTTTTAAGTTTATTACCGCCTGTCTTGATCTTTCAAGAGGCCGCCGGCCGGATTATCAAGAGGCTTTCTCAAATATGAAACTTAAGTTGAAAATTGCCACAAGACGCTTGGAATTTGCTAAAATAAGATTTTAATTCTCCCGCCAAAGGCGGGCACGTAGGAGAGGGGATCATTGTGACTAAAAGACCTGATTGGGACGAATATTTTTTAAAGCTGGCGATGCTCGCCTCCGAGCGGGCTACCTGCCCGCGCATGCATTGCGGAGCGGTGTTGGTCAAGAACAAAAATGTCATTGCCACGGGGTATAACGGCTCCATACCCGGCGATGATCATTGTGATGAGGTGGGTTGTTTATTGGTGGAAAACCATTGTGTGCGTACGGTGCACGCGGAGATGAATGCTTTGATCCAGGCGGCCAGACGCGGCCATGCCGTCGAAGGCGCCACGGCGTATGTGACGAATATGCCGTGTACCGGTTGTGCCAAAGCTTTGATCACGGCAGGGGTCAAAAGGGTGGTGATTTTTTCCGACTACCATGACACTATGGCGACTCAATTCTTTACAAAGGCCAAAGTCACGATCGACCGTATCAACATGCCTGAAAAGGCGATCTGTTACGACCTTAAGGATTATTCTTCTGCCCGATGAACACACGTCCTGTCAAAATATTGATAGCTGATGATGAGGAAGTGATCCGGGAGATCATGGCTAAAGCAATTGCTTCCCAGGGCTATGAAGTCATCACAGCCTGCGACGGCCAGGAGGCTTGGGGCAAAATAGTAAGCCTTAGTCCCGATATCATTATTCTTGATCTGATCATGCCGAAAATGGATGGATGGGCCGTGTTAAGTCAGTTACGCAAGAACCCTCCGACTAAAAGATGGCAACCGGTCATTATCATATCAGGGCAGGGGGAATTTGACAGCTTCAAGAAAGGCCTGGATTTGGAGGCCGATCATTATTTAACCAAGCCTTGCCGCCTCGAAGATATTTTTCAGGCCATACGCCTGATGCTGTCGTTGATCCCCCAGCGCAATACCTGAAGCCGTGCCTACAAAGGACATGATCTGAACAAAACATTTTTAAAGACGCGTAAGGCTTTGATCCTCGGCGCAGACGGCCAGCCGGCGTTGTTAAAAGGCGTTAATTTCGGCGGATGGCTGATGATGGAAGCCTATTTTATGCACGCGCCTAATTTTCCTGTGCGGGTTTTTGAGAAAGAATTTGTTAAACAACAAGGCAAGAGGGCTTTAAGGGACCTTGAGGGCAGGTTTAGGGATAATTTTATTAACGAGGCCGATGTTAAACAGGTGGCTTCCTGGGGCATGAATTGCATACGCCTGCCGTTCCATTATAAAATCGCGGCCGATGGGAAAACTATTCATTATTTGGATCAAGTCATTGCATGGGGACGAAAACACAAGATCTATTTAATTTTGGATTTGCACGCCGCTCCGGGCGCTCAAAATCCTGATTGGCATTCCGACAGTCTTGGGCCGGCGGAATTGTGGACCAAAAAAGCCAATCGCCATAAAACATTTGATCTTTGGCAGATGCTGGCGGACCGCTATAAAGATGAGACTGCCGTCGCGGGTTACGACGTCCTCAATGAACCGGTATTGCAGGATGCGGATCTGTTAAACAAATTTTATCGCGAGTCAATTGCGGCCATACGCGGCGCGGACCGCAATCACATCCTTTTTATTGAAGGCAAACATTGGGCCCAGCAAATTGACATTTTGGATGATTTTAATGATGACAATTGGGCGTACAGCATCCATTTTTATGAACCCATGGAGTTTACTTTTAATTTGATACCATTTATGCGTTATCCCGGCAACGGCTGCAATAAAGATACTTTGCGCCGGAAAATGGAGGGTTATTTCCGGTTTGCCCAAAAGAAACAACGGCCGGTACATGTGGGAGAGTTCGGGGTCCATTACCGCCAGGGAGTTTTTAACGAGCACTTATATTTGAAAGACGAACTGAAATGTTTTAATGATCTTGGCTTTCATTGGACCTACGCGACATATAAAGCAGTCAAGAGCCACATGTTTCCCGACGGTATTTATAGCTATTATCCCAACAGTCCCTGGGTGCACAGGATAGGGCCTAAAACCGGCTGGCATTGCTGGGGAGAATGTTGGCCTAAGTATAAGCATGAGATGGCGGCTTCATGGCGGACAGGGGCTTTTAAACTTAATACTCACATTATCAAACAGCTTAAAGAAGCGGTGTGAAGGCGCGCCTAAGAAAGGGCTGCTGATATGGAGCAGGATTTTTCCGGCGCAGGGAAGCCATGGTCACAGATCAGATCGCGGGCCGCGGTATTAGCAATCAGCGTGTTTTGAGTACCATGCGTAAGGTCGAGCGCCATAAGTTCGTGCCCGAGTCCTTGCGTGTTCAGGCTTATGATGATTGTCCTCTTGCGATTGGCGAAGGCCAAACGATCTCCCAGCCCTACATCGTGGCGCTTATGACAGAGCTCCTGGCGCTTAAGGGCAAAGAGAAGGTCCTGGAGATCGGCACCGGCAGCGGCTATCAGACGGCGATCCTGGCGGAATTGGCCGGTGAAGTTTATTCAATCGAGATCATAGAGCCTTTGGCCAAGCGGGCCCAGGCCCTGCTAAACGACCTTGGTTTTTCCAACATCCATATTCGCTGCGGTGATGGTTATGAGAGTTGGAAGGAAGAGGCGCCATTCGACGCCATCATCGTGACGGCAGCGCCGCCGCAGGTCCCTTTGGGGTTTGTCCAACAGCTAAAGACATCCGGACGGATGGTCATTCCGGTCGGTAACTTTTCTCAGAAATTAAATTTGCTCGTAAAGACAGAGCACGCGGTCCAGACGCAGACGATTACGGGGGTCGTCTTTGTGCCCATGGTCCATGGAGATAAAAAATGAATTCGTTGGCCCGTTTTTTTATTAAAAAAGTCCTTACGCCTATCGGGATCGTGATCAACGGTCCTGCCCCGGAGGATATCCAGGTTCGCGATGAGCGTTTTTACCGGCGCGTGTTTCTCGGCGGATCGTTGGGCTTGGGTGAGTCTTACATTGACGGCTGGTGGGATGTCAAGGCGCTGGATATTTTTTTTACGAAGATACTTTCAAAGCAGCTACCTGCCTGGGCTATGTTCTCTGCGCCGGTGCTTTTGCAAAGAATGGTCAATCAGCTGACTAATTTTCCTCAATGGCGGGCCTATCACATCGGCCGGACCCATTATGATATCGGCAACGATCTTTATGAGGCCATGCTGGGGCCGACAATGACCTATAGCTGTGGTTATTGGCATGGGAGTCAGACGCTTGATCGTGCCCAAGAGGCCAAGTTTGACCGGGTCTGCCGCAAGTTGGAACTTCAAAAAGGACAGCGCTTGCTCGACATTGGCTGCGGCTGGGGCGGGCTGGCCAGGCACGCGGCAGCTTGTTACGGCGTGGCGGTGGTGGGGATCACCGTTTCCCAAGAACAGGCGAAACTTGCGAGGGAGTTCTGCCGCGGGCTTCCTGTAGAGATCCGTTATCAAGATTATCGCGAGGTCCGGGACCTCTTCGACCGCGTAGTTTCCATCGGCATGTTTGAACACGTGGGGTATAAGAATTATCGCACCTTCATGCAAGTCGTGAGGCGGTCGCTTAAAGATGACGGGTTATTTCTTCTGCACACCATTGGCAGTCTCATAACCGGAGCGGACTCCGACCCCTGGATCGTTAAATATATTTTCCCGGATTCGAAGATCCCTTCGCTGGCGCAGATCGCGGGAGCGGCTGAAGGAGTTTTTTTGGTTGAGGACCTGGAAAATATCGGAGCGGATTATGATAAGACTCTCATGTCGTGGTGGCGTAATTTCGAGGCTCACTGGCCCGTTCTTCGGCTTCGCTACGATGAGCGGTTCCGGAGGATGTGGCAGTATTACCTTTTAATGTGCGCCGGGATCTTCCGTAGCAGGCGTCAGCAGGTCTGGCAAACTGTTTGTTCGAAACGCGGGGTTCCCGGCGGCTATCATCGCATCGGCAGCTAATGAATTAAATATTGCGCCCCCTTAGTTATCCTTTTAATTAACCCTTAATTAGAAAAGAGCAATGTTCAATAGTCTGAAATATCCTATACGCAGTTTAATCGGCGCCACGGCCGTTCTTTTGTCGGTTTTTGCAGCTATTGTGTTGGTGTATCGCGCGGCTACACAAGCCAGCGTATGGCATGTGGTGTCTTTTAGTATTTATGGCGTAAGTTTGATCACCCTTTGGACGATGAGCACCCTTTATCATTCTTTAAATGTTTCAAGCGTTGTTAATAAGACCTTAGAACAGATCGACCATGCGATGATCTATTTTTTGATCGCGGGAACGTATACTCCGGTCTGTTTGGTCGTCTTGCGGGGGGCGTGGGGATGGAGCTTATTCGGCGTTAACTGGGTACTGGCCATTACCGGCATTGTATTAAAATTGGTTTTTCGACAGCCATCGAAAGGAATGATCGCCCTGCTCTTTGTGCTTTATATTATGATGGGGTGGCTGGTTATTATAGCCTGGGCCCCTTTAATAAAAGCAGTGCCCCAGGCGGGAATTTCTTGGCTTGTATTAGGCGGGATCTTTTATACAGCAGGGTCGGGATTCTTTAATTTGAGGCGCCTTAACCTCACTCCTAAATTCGGCGCTCACGAAATATGGCATCTTTTTGTGCTAGCAGGAAGTTGTTGTCATTACCAGTTCATGCTAAAATATGTTTTATATTTGAATTGATCAAGCCGGGGCAGGCCGCCGCAACAAAGCTGCGGGGCAAGGATTTTTTATGAAAATATTTTACTGGTTATTGTTGTTTTTTTTATGGGCCGTTGATCCTATTTTTGCCCAAACGGTGGATTATGCCCATACTCATGTGCAGCTGATCAGTGAACAAAACACG
>CAYNGE010000052.1:0-8503 GCA_964396865.1 uncultured Planctomycetales bacterium | reverse complement strand
ATTGACCGGAAGCATCCACGGCTAGCCCTATTTCCTTAACCACCACATCTTCCTCTTCCAAGTCGCAATTGACGACCAATGTATAATGTCCCGGATCTAATTTCTTCTTTAAAGGAATTTCTAACGTCCCTGATGCCCCCGGAGGAAGATACAACTTTTTGCTCTCGCCGCGATCCAAAACAAGCCCCCCCTCCTGCATTATGTAGTATGTCGTGCGGGGTATGAGAATCACATTACCCTGGTTGACAAAATTGGCGGTGAGGCTACCGGCTTTGAGTGTGATATCTTGTAAGACGGCTTTCTTGATCTTATTACTGGGTTCAATAAAAAACAGAGTGCCGATCCTTGTGACAACGCTGACCCCTGTTTCATCTTTGAGCGAATCAGTGGTCCTTTCAAAAAATAACACGCCATAATGCCCCTCCTGTATCTGGCTTGGGACAGCGACCGTATAATCAATTCTTTGCTGGCCAAAAGCAGGCAAGGTGAACATCTGAGGTGAGAAAGTGACCCATTGACTCGCGGACACGGGCGTGGTCCCTGCCGGCAAAAAATTCTTGGTCCCGTCATACGGGGCCTTATATTCAAAATCCTCCCAATAGGCTTTCATATACACTGTATCAGAAGACGTATTATGGATCAAAAAAGACCCGTTGCGATGGTCCCCGCCAGAGACATCTAAAGACACCTTCGCTTGTTCAAGAAGAAATTGAGCGCGGGCCTGTGTGTTAAGCATCCCCAGCGCACAAAACACTAAAAAAATAATTCTAGCGATCATAAGCGCAAAGCCTTTCTTTGTTCTATGACGGTCAAACCTTAAAGTGTAACTACGGTGAACGTCAGTGAACCTGAATACGTGCCCGCAACATCAGTATTGGAAAATGGTTTACCGTTGGTTGGATCGGCAGGTGTGGTTGTGCTTCCGGTCCAGATCCCCAGATATACCCTCTCCCAAGAACCGCTGGGAATACTCGTCAACTCTCCCGCGGCGCCGGTAAGGTCTATGAGTCTTTTTTTGCCCAAAGACGTTTGTGCATCTGTCGTGTTCGTGCCCGAGCCCGACGTTGTAACAAACGTAGCCGTAGATTTAGTCCCCAAACCATTAGTGGCGACACCATTCGGGTTGGCAGTTCCGGTCCCTTCAACATAAGTTACTGCTACCGTTGGAGACCCTGCTCCACCAGTCGTGCCAATATCAATAGCATAATAATTGGTGGGAAGATAAATAAGACTGGTGGCATTATACGTCAAAATACCAAAACTTATGGCAGCAGGATTGACAATAGTCGCCCCTGTGTTCCAAACATTGGTTGTCGCATTGACCGGGGTGACGGTTAAACTGATACCCGTTGCCGACGGAACTGTGGCGGACACCACTATGGTTTGCGCCCCAACCACTCCCCCTGTCTGGGCCAACAGAAACAATCCTCCTAAAATTAAACTTAATTTGATTTTCATATGTATCTCCCTATGTTAACAATGTTACTTTTGGTTTAAAGAAAATCTGATCGGCACTGAAAAATCACCGGCGTTCATATGGGCATATCCCTGTAAGCGATACACCACTGTAAAGGCGGCCCCGCTGCCACGAGCATCCGAAGAAAAAACCGGATACTCCCCTGTTTGCACGGGAGAAAATTCCACAAAGTCCGTCCGGCCTTTTTGCCCCGAAGGGATCTCAACTTGAATGTTGAAATATTTATTATCAAACTCCTTTCCTTGGCTGTTAGTCATACCAGCCTGAAGACCTTGAATGACCTGATAAGGTTTATGAAGATTAGAAAACACCGTTATCTGCACTTCTTTCTCCTGAGGAGGGTTATTGGCAAGCACATGAGAAAAACTTACCCCCTCCAGGGGCGGCGTCACGTTGATGGTAAATACAGGCGGTATATCGCACTGGATATCGATAGGAAACTCTCGCTTCCCGTTATCGGTTTCTACCACATATTTTATTTTACCGGTATAAATACCGGCATCCTGCTGCTGGGCTTGATCGGCGTTAGTCAAAAAATAAATGGCGAAATTGTCTTCATCTTTATTACCGGAATAAATGAGCGATCTTTTAGTTCCCAACGAATTTGGTCCCTGAATGCGTAATCCTTCTGTACTGCCCTGAGCGCCCAACTGTAAAACATCCGCGCCCAATTCCTGGCCCGTTTCATTTTGTGGCATAGTTTCAATTTCCTGATAAATCCGTATTTCTTGGGAACCATTACCGGAAAAAGATACACCCAGATAATCCGCTGTTTTTTCGGATGTATCAGAACCCCGTATGTGTATCCGATTTGGATTATGGGCCCCTTTAACCGATACTTTCAGACGCGGGGCAGTTGTCAAAAACACATCAATAGTCACTTGATCGCTGGAAGCATTGCCCATGCCGCGTACCGTAAAAACAAGCCTGCCCCTAAAACTTCCGCCGGTATTGATCAAATTCTGGTCAAGAGAATATCCGATCATAAAACCATCGCTCTGCCCGCTCTGGGCGGAAGAATACAGCAACTGATCGCCCATGCTCAAATGGTCCGAATTCTGCAAATAAAGGGTCCCGTAGCTGTTAGAATTAGGCAGCGTCTGGGTCTCCATGGCTTGCAAATTTAAAGCATCCCCCTTTTCATTGACTATGGGTTCAAGGATCCTTTGAAAAACTTGATACCGGTTCCCATTTGTTGAGTTGACAAGAATATGAATTTCCTCTTTATTCTCCATTCCCGCTGACGGCGTTCTTTCAAACTGCAACCTGTTGCTTCCGTCAATCGGGTTAACGCTTAAACTGACAGCGGCAAAAGAAGCCTGTGTAAGACCTATCAGACAAAACAAAACCGGGATAATTACACCTCTTAACATCTCCAACTCCTCCATTGAGACTAACGGGCGGGCCTGTTAAAAAATATAGAATAAATTTATGATAATATTCTACGGGTAGAATAAAATATAATCAATTGTACCTGGGTATAATTCCACTTTATAAGGGAATAATAGCAATGGAACGCGCTTTGAAATGCAACCACTATGGCTTGCCGGTATTCTGATTCTGAGGAAGAGCGGCGCTTTGGTCCCGGGCTTCCTCCAATTTTTGGCTCAATACGTTGATCATCCGGCCTTGTTCTTGAATTTTATCTATGGCTTGTGTTAATTTTTCACGAACGGCATCATTGTTCTCATGGGCCTTACTATTAAGCCCCTTCTCGGCAACGCCAAGCTTCTTGGTCAACTCCGCCACTTCCTTGGTTTTTTCATCCAACATCTGCTGCATTATAGAAAGATTTAAGTCCTTCTCGGCTTGATATTTTTGGGAAGCTAAGACCAGCTGTAGCTGTTCATTGTAGGCATTGTTCTTGGCTTCCAATTTTTTCTGATAATCATCAACCAATAAAGTCAATTTATCGGATTCAGCAGTTTTATTTCCAAGTTCTTTCTTTAATAAAACAATTTTATCCTCTTGGGCGGCCAGCTGCTCCTTTAACGATCCCGTATTGGCCTGCGCCCCGGCGCTGCCGGCAATCAACATTTTTAGTTTGGTCACTTGGTCCTGGCTGTCCTTCAGCTGTGCTTTCAGGTCCTGTGTCTGCGACTCCAACCGGCCCTCATCCTTTTGATTAGCGATCTTTTCTTCGAGCTGTTCTTTTAACGAATCCACCTGCTGCTGTTTTTGAGCCAACTCACTTTTTAATGCTTCGGCCTGATCTTGCCAATCAACAGCCTGCATTCGATTAACAGCCCCGGCTTCTTTATTGTTAGCTTTTATTTCGGTGATCTTATTTTCAAGTTCTTCTTTTAACAGATCCACCTGCTCCCTTAAGGAAGCCATCTTGCTCTCATATTGATCAAAATCTTTGAAACGCAAGGCAAAATCACCCTTGATCTTCTGGACTTCTCCCGTAAGCTGGTCTATGAGTTTCTGGTCCTGCTCGGACGATAATTTAAAAAATTCGGCTTCGGCTTTAGTGGCCGCCAAAACTTCCTTTGACCACCGGACGGATTCATCCTTGGAAGCGGATTGGCTCCGGGCCCTGGCCAAACTGTCTTTTAATTGCAAGATTTGCAGGTCTTTTTCGGCTAACATCTCGTCGAAATGGGAGATCTTTTGGTCCATATCGCCGAGCCTTGAAACGAGCATCTGAATTTTGTCCTGTTGCTGCTGCGCTATTTTTTTAAGGCCTTCAATGACCGCGTCTTTTTTATTTAACTCGTCTTTTTGCGGGGCGGCGGCGTCTTTAAGCTTTTCATTTAAGACGATCATCTCGTCTTTAAGATCGCCTAGCATTTGATATTTCTGCTCGATCAAATTGCTTTTGCTTTCCAGGTCCTGATGAACGCCTTTCATGGCCTCCACATCTTCGGTCAAAGCGATCAGCTCATCATAACGCGAAGGCCTCTGGCTATTGACCACTATACGCTCACGGTCACGGGACACAAGCGCGTTGCGGTAATCAAGCATGATCTCATTGACTTTCGCCAGAGCTTCATCCTGCTGGCGGGCCAAAGTCGACTGGATCAGCTTATCGTTTTCATCGATAAGCCCCGTGATCGCGATCTCTTCGTCCCGGTTTTGCCGGTCGCGCTCAAGTATCTGCTGGTTTAATCCCTGCAAATTATAAGGCTGGACGGCGATCGGCGGAACTCCTACGATCTCAGCAGCCAAACCCGCATTGATGCCGGAGAAACTAAAACAAATGATCAAAATACCTATACAAAAAATTCTATTCATCAAGCCTATTCCTTCTACGTCCCCTATTTCCCGTACATCGCCTTAAGCTGGGCTACTTTGGGAAATTGCGCATAGAATTCCCCTTGGGGCCCCACATAGCCATTCCCTGATCTTTTGAGGACTACAGCCACATATCCTCCCCTATCATTGGGGACATTCACGCTAAATGAATCTTGCGCATAAACGACTGGCCCTGCCTGGACCGGCGGTTGAGCGACAACTACCGTGGGCTGCTGAACGTAAACCACAGGCTGTGCGACGACTCTATAGCCATGGTGCCGCGTTAAAATATAATAAACACCGTTGTTCGTATAATAAGTCACCCCATTGATAAAAACCGGCTGAAAATCCGGAGGAATGGCGCTCACATAGGCCCCTACGGGAGGATTCACCAACACGTACTCTCCTCCTCCTACTGCGGTATAATATAAGCCATCATAATAATAATACCTTGATCCTCCCACCCAAACCGTATTGTATCCATATGGAAGAAAAGAAACGCGAAGGCCGAAACGGGGATGATCATGGTAACGATAAAAATGACGGTCATCACGATGATATCCGCCGCCGCTGCCGATATTAACCCCCACTCCCCAGTCAGCATAGGATAAACCTGAAAACGTCAATAAGATCAGCGCAATTGTCCCTGACAGTATTTTTCTTACATTAGCTTTGGCGAACATATACAGCCCCTTTCGAATTTTAAGAATAGACCCCCTTTTGGCCATTGACCATTTGAATAATAATAGTCCTTCTAATTTTTTTTTCAAGAATATCTTTGCGTGCGCACTTAATCTTTGGGAACGGTTTAATGCGGCGTTGTCTTGCGGTATTCCACGGACTTTACCTTTGTCCGAATAAGATCTTCCTGGTTTCCTCTGTCATGGCCGATTGGGCGCCCACCTCTTCGCCTTTTTTATAAGCCCGTATGACAGCCGGTCGCTGCTGTATTTTTTCAAACCATTTTTGAAGAGCCTTAAATTCGTTTAAATCGATGCCTTGTCTTTCAAACGGGACGATCCAGGGATAAATAGCCATGTCCGCAATAGTATAATCGCGGCCGGCCACAAAAAGGTTCTCGGAGAGCTGCTGGTTTAAGACCCTGTATAAACGGTGCGTCTCATCCTGATAACGCTTGATCGCATACGGGACCTTCTCCGGCGCATAATGCGAAAAATGATGATTTTGCCCGGCCATCGGCCCGAGGCCTGAAACCTGCCAATAAAGCCATTTTAAAACCTCATAGCGTTGCGTTGAATGGACCTCGGGTAAGAATTTTCCTGTCCTGTCTGCCAGATATTCCAGGATCGCTCCGGATTCAAAAAGAACGATCGGGACCCTGCTTGTCTTGGGGAACCGGTCGATCATGGCCGGTATTTTATTGTTGGGAAAGAGCCTTAAGAATTCGGCCTTGAATTGGTCCCCTTTAGAAATGTCGACGGGAATAAGATTATATTCAAACCCTGATTCTTCTAAAAATATGACGATCTTATGCCCGTTAGGTGTCGGCCAATAATAAACATCGATCATATTCCCCTCCACTTCCTTATTGTCATTCCCGCGAAAGCGGGAATCCATTATTCCTCCTCATTTTCCCAATCATCATGAAAAGATCCGGACCTTTTCCCTAACAAAAAATCCTCTTCCGTAAGTTCGTAACGCAGCCACCACTGGGCAGCAGCCCCCTGAAGAGTTCTTTTCTTGCTTTCACTATTTTTTTTCATCTCCTCGCCCCCTCCTTGCCCCCAAAGGCCTTAAGATCATTGCTGACGGATTTCTTTATAAAAAACATGGTCCTTATATTCATACGTCTTAACACAATATTTGGCCCACCAAGGCTCTCCAAATCTGCGAACATTTTCAAAATGGTTTGCCCCTCTTGTATAATTTGTATGTTCCGATAATTCCCATGCCTTTGCCGCCATTTCCCATATGGCCTTTGGCTGATCTAGCATGCGATTGAATTTATAACCATAAAAGCCTTTTACATTATTTGTGTGTCGTATAACTTCGCCGACACAGATCATACCCTTTAACCCCTGGTCCGCCGCTTCGCTAACTATAATTCTCACAGCGACGTTCTTGGCAATTTGTCCGTTGTGAGTCCCTGAAGCCAATGCTACGCTTTCAAAAAAAACAAGAGCTAAGCATAAAGAAAGAATGGCTACGCCACTCCTGCTTTTTGCCTTTATCAACATACGCAATCTAAATTTGATGCCTATCCATTCTTCTCTTCAAATACAGCCCGCCCAAGCCTGCTCCCAGTAGAGATAAAGTTAGGGGCTCCGGAACTGGAGATGCAGGAACAGGGTCACTTGAGGAGCTAGGATCATTACTAACCGTTCCTTGATTGCCGCTTGGCGGCACAGTAGCCCCAGTTACAGTCGTCCCATCGGACCCGGAGGACCCCGTTGAAGTCACCTGGCTTGAACCTCCCTCACCATGATGGTGGCCCATGGCCCAGGATTGTCCAGCAAAGCCAAATGTAACAAAAGTAATTAAGAAAGCGTTTAAAAATAATTTTTTCATTCTACCCTCCCATCTTGAAGCATTTACATGGTTAATAATGATTTTTATAATGCTTAAACTCCTCCTCACAGAATAATCTAGCAAATACCATGCCAAACCCTTACGATTTCAAGAATAATAAAAGAGGGCCGTAACTTATTTATCCCCATGGTCTTGCTATAATTTAATTGTTTATTGCGGAGCGTAAAAACCAGAGCAGAGAAAGGGGCCGGTTTTTATTGTTTATTTTCTTATACAAACTGGTCAGGGCAGATACTTGAAAAGGTCCGGGGTGATGAGGCTGGTAAATTCCTTAACTTCTTTGATGGCCTTTTCCTTATCTTGATTGATAAGGTAAGCGGAAACACGGATTAAAGCGCAGCCTTTTCTTTGACCAAAAAGCGTGTTAACGGCAACAAGGGCTTGTTGCTGCCAATAATTAGCTGTAAAGGTGTCCCCAACTTTAAACCAATAAAATGATATTTGATAGGCGTTATTGGCTTCCAGCAATAACCGGTTTGTTGCTATGGTTAAATTCTTATAACTCACCGGAATAAGATCCTGTCTTTTTTCAAGGACGGAAACGCCGCTTCCTATATAACAGATCTCAGGAGGATGTGAAACCTTATGGTTGGTTTGTGAATAGACAATATACAAATAAACCTGTTCCCCGTTAGGATTTTTATACCTTCTGACAAAAGCATTATCCGTCTCCAAAATGGCCAGCTCTTCTTTGGATAAAGGGATCTCTTGCGAAGTCCAGGCGCCCACCGTGCGCGGAAAATCATTAATGCGCACCGTATCCGTCTGTTTAAAATCTTTAAAATAAACATCTAAAGAAAGCAGGCCTGCCGCGCCCAAAAGCACGCACATAATAATAAAATTTTTACCGTTGTTTTGCATAAGGCCCTATCTTAATAACCGCTCGATCAGGGATAAAAAGAAAAACGCCAAAATGAAAACCAGGAATCCAAGGAGATCGTGGACAAATCCTGTAATATATTTTGCTCCCCAAAATTCACAAATGGTCGCAAGGGCCATGATGCGAAACATATTGGCGATCAATGCGACCGGGATCGAGGAAATAAACAACACTGTTTTCTTGATCTTCCCTGATCTCATCCAATAGGCCAGTATGGCGCCCAAGGCCATCAGAGCGATCAAAGAGCGCAGCCCGCTGCAAACATCGTCGACCACGACACTGGCATTGGACATTCGAATATAGCTCCCCTGCTGGATGGCCGGTATATTGATGACATCTAATGTCGCCGCGGCCATTTT
>CAYNGE010000051.1:0-8746 GCA_964396865.1 uncultured Planctomycetales bacterium | reverse complement strand
CCTTCAACGATGGGATCAGGGATGTCCTGGTATTGCGTCTGCATTTTCTGAATAAATTCTTTTTGCGATAAAAGGAAAATATGATTTTTTTCCAGATCGTCGATCAAAGTTTCCTGGATAAGAAGCCGGCTTTTTAGCTCTTCTAACAAACGGCGGCGGGTATCACGATCCGCCTCCCATTCCTGCAGTTGGGCCTTAGCCTGGATCATGGTAGAATCGAGGGCTTCACATCGCTTTCCCGCCTGGACTTTTTCATCATTGATCTTGGAATTTTCACGTTCCAGACGGGTTTTTCGCGCCAAAGCCTCCAACGTGCGCTTCATGTTTTCAGTCAATTGGTTTTTGAAACGTACTTGTTCTCCATGCCGGCCGATCATTTCTCTTTCCACCTGCTCAATAGAGGTTTTGGCCCCTTCGATGGCATGCATTAATCCGCTTAAATCCTCGCGTTTTCGCTGCAGGCGGACCTGAAAATCCGACAGATCCTCGGCCAGACGTGAAAGGGATTTCTTGATCTCCTCGATCTTGGCCTGATGTGTGCTGCAGCGCCCAAGGCTTGCGGCCTTGTCAGCCGCCAAACGCAGGCAGGTCTCGTCCATGTTCTGCAGGCGCTCTTCATTAAAAGAGATCTGGCGTGAATTGATGGCCCCTTCATTTTCTAAACGGATGCCCTGAGCTTTAAACTCATTGATGCGGTCATCTATTTCTTCCTGCTGCCGGGTTTCATCACCGATACGGCCGTTTAATTCTTTTAACTGCCCGGCCAATTCGGTTTCTTGGGCCTGTACACCCTGTATGGCGCAAGACAACTCCCCGCTTTCTTTCATAAACCGGCCCATTTGATAACGGGCTAAGATCAGTTCATGATCTTTAAGGACTTCAAATTCTTCCTTATACGTTCGGGCTTTCTTGGCCTGGCGTTCAATAGAAGCGATCTGGCGCTTAACTTCAACGACAATGTCGTTAATGCGCAATAAATTATCTTCCGTGTCCTTGAGCTTGCTTAAAGCTTCTTTCTTTTTGCTCTTATATTTGGTGATCCCGGCGGCTTCATCAAAGATCTCGCGGCGGTCATCGGGCTTGGCCGAAACTACCAAGTCAACTTTGCCTTGCTGGATGAGCGAATACGCCTCAGCTCCGATGCCGGTGCCTAAAAACAGCTCCACAACGTCTTTTAAACGGACTACATTCTTATTAAGCAGATATTCGCTTTCGCCTGAACGGAAAAGACGGCGGGTGACGATGACTTCGTCGTGGTCCAGAGCTAAAATACGCGACTCATTAGAAAAAACCAGGCTTACTTCCGCGAAACCTAAGGGGGCTTTCTGGTCGGTGCCGTTAAAGATCACGTCTTCCATCGATGAGCCGCGTAATTCCTTGACGCTTTGCTCGCCTAAAACCCAACGGATGGCATCAAACACATTACTTTTGCCGCAGCCGTTTGGTCCTACGATGGCAGAAATACCCGGCTGAAATTCCAGGACGGTTTTCTGGGCAAAGGACTTAAACCCGAATATTTCCAAGCGTCGAAAATACATATTATCACTTTATAACATTTGGCAGGAGTGTCAACGAGGATTTGATTTTTTTTACGACGGGGCACTACGCTCTCAAAACGCCTGTTTGGCAGACTTGAGCGAATTTTCTGGCGCTTTCCCTGACGGTCCTCTGGTAAGTGCTGTAGTTAACATCTATCAATCCGAATCTGGGGCCAAAACCTTGGGCCCACTCAAAATTGTCCAAAAGTGACCAATAAAGATAGCCCACGACATTGACCCCCTGCTCCATGGCCAGATGGACATTGGTCAGATGGCTGTGAATATATTCCCAGCGCTCATTATCGTCGGCCGTGCAAATACCATTTTCCGCGATCATCACCGGCAAATTGTATTTTTTAAGATTACAAAGCACTTGGCAGAGGCCTTGGGGATAAATATCCCAGCCTAAAGAATTCTTCGCAAGCGGATGATGATCATCCCTGCAAACTTCCATCAGCAAATTGCCGATCCACCAGCTATGAGCATCCACCAAATGCCTTGAATAATAATTGACCCCGATAAAATCCAGAGTTTTATGACTTGCTAAACGATCGAGGATCTCTAAATTATACAACTGCTCTCTTAAGGCCGCGGCCCAACGATTTCTTAAGCTTTGAGTACAGCTGACGATCGCCGGCATATGATGGGCGATGCTGACAGCGGGACGGGCGATGTTTAATTCCTGATAAATTTTATGGATCAACCGATAGGCCTTAATGTGCCCCTCGATCATATGATCATGGACCGCATGGGCCTGTAAAAAAGACTTAGCCTGGGGCGGCCACATCCCCCAGAGATACGCATGGGAAAAATAAATGGTCGGCTCATTGATGGTAAACCAAAAATGGACGTCCCGGGCTAAAGCGCGGGTGACAAAGTCGCAGTAACGCAAGAAACGCCCAACGCATCGGCGATCGGCCCAACCGCCCGAAGCGCTAAACCAGATCGGATTGGTAAAATGATGCAATGTCGCCATCGGCTCTATATGACGTAAGCGCAGAGCCGCGATCACATCCCTATAATGCTCTAACGCCTCGCTGGAAAATTCTCCTTCTTTGGGTTCAATACGGCTCCACTCAATGGAAAGACGGTGGGCATTGTGATTTAAACTCTGGGCCAGATCAAAATCCTGTAAGTAAAATTCATAATGGCGGCAGGCAGCCCCTGAATTCTCATGCCCTGTCTTTTTCTCCCATGGCCACCAATCAGCGTTGACATTATTGCCTTCGACTTGATAAGCAGAGCTCGCCGCCCCCCAAAGAAAATCTTGCGGAAATTTGATCATAAAATAATTATATCATCGCAAAGAACAAATCTTTTAAAAATGTGTTTATTTAGACATCGCAAAAGAGTAAATTAATCCCATGCCTTCTCTCATTGGCGTGATCAAAAAAACTTATAAAATGATCGAGCACCCGGGAAGCAGAAAGGGGCTGCATAATGTGATCTCCCTTTCGGGGCTGCAGATCATAACCTACATATTGCCGATCATTATTTTGCCCTATCTGTTTCGGGTGCTTGGTCCGGATAAATTCGGCCTGATCGCTTTCGCGCAGGCCTTTGTGCAATATTTCATGATCCTCACTGATTATGGATTTAACATTTCGGCTACCAAAGAGATCGCTCTGTGCCAAAATGGAAAAATTAAAGTCCCCAAGGTTGTCGCTGCCGTCATGACCGTCAAACTGGCCCTGACTTTTTTAAGCTTGGCTGTCTTAGGCGCGATCGTGTATTTTGTCCCTAAATTCAGGAATGATTGGATGATCTATGTGCTCAGTTTTGGCGTGGTCTTGGGAAGCACCCTTTTCCCTGCCTGGTTTTTCCAGGGCACAGAAAGAATGAAATACACGGCCCAACTGAATATTATCGGACAACTGGCCTATGCGTTTTGTATTTTACTTTTTATCCGGGGGCCTAAAGATTATCTGCTGGTCCCTCTCATCACGTCTTTGACATCGCTCGTCACCGGCCTTTGGGGGCAATACATCATTCTTAGCCGGTTTGATGTGCCGTTTCAATGGCCCGGATACCAAGATATGCGCCGGCTGGAATATTTTTATTTCCGTCGTTGCTATCAACACCTACACCATCACACGTGTTTTCGCCGTAGGGCTATTGACCAATAACACGCTTACCGGATTTTATTCCATCGCGGAAAAAATAGCCAATGCGTTCCAAACATTTCCCCTCTATTCTTTTTCCCAAGCGATATTCCCGCGCTTAAGCAAAATATTCCATAAAAATAAGATCAAGGCGCTTAAGATCATGCAGCAGGTGCAATGGATCACCATCATGATCTCTTTGATCTTCCTGCCCGTCGTCTTTATCCTGGCGCCTTGGATCGTAAAACTTGTTTGCGGAGGGAGTTACCCGGCAACGATAATGTCTTTGAGGTTATTGTTGATCTCGGTATTTTTCATCAGCTCCAATGCTTTCCGCGTACAGTTCCTGCTGGTATGCGGGCAAACCAAAATTTATTCAAGGATACACATAACCATGGCCACCATAGGCCTGCCTTTAATAATTCTTCTTATATATCGTTTTTCTTATGTGGGGGCGGCCATGGCAACCGTGATCATTGAGGCGGGGGTTTTTACAATTACCTATTTTACTGTTAAAAAATTATCCTTTTCGAAACCAACATAGGCGGGAAATCACCACAAATTCTTCTGCATCCAGGCATCCGCCCTTTCAAGGGCATTCCAGCCGTTTTTATCCGGATCCGACGCGTTCTGCACGTCTTTGCCAAAACCGGACGCCGCGCCGCTGACCGTCTCACAGCCGGTTGGAACGATCAATGCCATCAGTAACAATAAATAATAAACATTTTTAGACATGATTTTCCTATCAATTGCGCTTTCTACAATATCAGTATATCCAAAATTTCTATATTTTGTAAAAAAATCCGTTATTTATTTTCCAGATTAAATCGTTCCATCTGCTGCAAAGCGGCTTCCGCCGGTGGGCTCACGTTGATAAACTTGCATTTTATTTGAAACCCTTTGCGTCCGGGCGCCTCCTGTACCCCTACCACTTCCCCCTCGATAATGGTCCCCACAGGAGATAAAAAAGGAAATTTGATATTAAAAATGATCTTTGTTCCCAAAGAATGGTAATCGGAAGAAATGAAATTCACGCCGCCACGGCTGATGTCCCGCAGCAGCGGCATATCATAAATTTTTTGTGATTTATCCCTTACAGCCAGCTGCATGGTGTATTGCTTCCCAAAACGCCGATGCAAACGTTTCTCAGACATAAGGATGTCCCTTAATAATAAATAACGGCAGGAGCCGCGTCTCCCTGTTTATTTTTTAAATAATCGAATTGCATGCCTTTGGCCGCCCCTTGCTGAATTATGCGTTCTGTTTCGATCGTTTCAATGACTTTTCCGTTTGCATCTTTCTTCACTTGAACTTCTTTGGTGACCAGCGTTCTGACGCATCCTGATAAAACCAAACATGTCAATAAAACAAAAACCCTTCTCATGCAAATCTCCCCCTTGGATATATTACCAGGATTATAATGAACCCTTAAATTATATTCTATCGAAATAACCGACTTCCACAAATATTACTTTTTAAAATAATTCAAGAGAGGTGCCTTTTCCTTAAATATATATTTTGGAAAAACAGCCTTCTGATATAATATTTAAAAAGTTTAATCCGTGGAGACCTTTATGCATTTTATAAGCGAATTGCTGATCATTCTTGCCATGATCGTTCTCAATGCTGTATTTTCCGCATATGAAATGGCCCTGGCCTCTATCTCAAGGAACAAACTGACGTTTCTGGTGCAATCCAAAGAAAAAGGGGCCATCGAAGCTTTGTACATGAAAGACCGCATGGAGGCAAGTTTGGCTGTTGTGCAATTAGGGGTCACCTTCGTCGGCGCCATCGCTGCCGCTATCGGGGGCGCGGGGGTCACGGAAGGACTTAACCCTTATTTCCAAACACATTTTGGTCTATCAAAAGCCATAGCGGAGTTTTTAAGTTTGGCCGCCTTGGTCGTCCCCTTAAGCGCCTTCACCATCATTTTCGCCGAACTGATCCCAAAGACTTACGCGATCAAAAACAGTGAGCGGGTCATCCTGAAATTGTCAAAGATGATGAAATATTTTACCATTATCGCCTATCCTGTCGTTTCTTCCTTGGAAAATATCGTTAAAACCGCTATTTCATTCATCGGCAAAAAAATACCAAATCCCCGCCCCGGCTGGGAGGCTCAAAGCAGTCTGTACGAGCTTACGGCCGCCCTTTCCTTGGCCAGGACATCGCGGTTGATCGGCGCCCAACAAGAAAAAATTGTTATGTCCGCGGCCCAATTCTCGTTGCGGCCGATCAAAGACATTATGATCCCCGTTGCCGACATATGCATGATCCCGCAAAACAGCACCCTGACAGACGCCCTGATCGCGGCCCACCTGGATATGCACACCCGGTTCCCTGTGTGCGCAATTATTAACGACCCTCAAACGATCCAAGGATACATTAATTTTAAAGACATCGTAGGGGCGCTTAAGATCAATCCGGAAGATCCTACGATCAGAGGAACGATCCGCCCCCTCATAAAATTGGCGGATACTACACCGATCTCCAAGGTATTAGAAAAAATGATCCAAGAAAAACTGCATATCGCGCTGGTTGAAAACGCGCAAGGGCAGATCATAGGCATGATCACACAGGAAGACATCATCGAAGAACTCGTCGGAGAGATCGAGGATGAATTCGACCGTCTTCCCAGCCATATTATTTCCTACGGTAATCAATGGCTGATCGGCGGAGCGGTGCCCATGTCCGCGGTCGCTAAAACCCTTGGGCTGGATCCCGCGCTCTCTTTTGGCAATGAGGACGATCTAAAACTTGCGGACTGGTGCCAACGGCATTCCACAAAACCTTTTAACGGCGGCGAAATCATATCAGGGAACGGCTTTCAAATTACCGTGAGAAAACTGAGAAGAAAAAAGATCAGCGAAGCATTTGTCACGACGGCCACGACCGGCGGATAATTTTACTTTAAAATTTCTTTTAACTGATAAAGCAATCCGCCGGCAATTTCAGGTTTAGCCAAAAAATATTTTCTGGCTTTAATGATGATCTTAGAGCGCTTCCATCCCTCTTTTTGGATCTCAATGGAAATGTCACAATTGTAGACCTTGGCGAAAATCTTCCCAGCCGGCGCATCTTCCTTCTTGATCGACCCCAAACGTTTGACCAATTGCAAGCTCTGACGGTATACCTCATCAAAAGAATAAGGCATTTGGGAGACCGCGGCATCGTTGGCAATGGCAACGCCTATGGCTAAACCCGGCAAGAACGCCACTCCCAGCAGCGTGGTTGCGGCATATAATCCGGCACTTTGTATGGCGGTTGGTTTTAAAACTTCAAACAATATCACCCCCACGAGTTTAGGCGCGCTGTCAACATTGCGGATGGTTTTATCCTTAAGGTTCAGATCATAAGCCTCGATCAAAGGCGGGGTTTGGCCGTCATCTTCGACAACCACCTGTTCGATGTCCAATTTAAGGACGTCGATCTTAAAATTAGGCGCCGGCCCCTTATGCTTTTCATGAAGTTTCTCCTGAACGATCTTAAGCTCATTGACATTCAACTTGCCCTGCGGATCTTTGAAAATGATCGTTTTGTCTAAACGAAGAACGACCAATGGAAAATGCAATTTCCCTCGGATGACTTCGAAAGGGTTTGCCTCAACAAGTATCTCAGGGGCGCTAAAAAATATTTTGTGCGGAAACCCCGGCGGATTGTACATCTGCAGATCATTGAGCCGGACTTGATGGGTGAATATATTTAAAGAAAAACTTCCCAGCGTAACCTTGGCGCCGATCACCTTGGAGAAAACCGCCTCCATGACAGGCTTAAAAATGACCTGCTGGGCAAACCACAAGACGACAATCGCGACAACCGCTGCCCAAAGCCAGCAGGTCAAAGGAGAAGGGAATTTGGAAGCTTTGGGCGGCATAAGCGCTTAAAATAAAAACCCTCAACTGTCCAGATCCTTGCCCCGCAGAGCTAGAGGCGGGGCAATGGAAAATCTAGTTTTGATCCATGTATCGTTCTTTGAGCAAAGCGATCTGCCCAGCCGGATAATTTTTGACCAGCTTGCCGTTTCCGTCGTAGATCGACACTCCGCCATCAATGTTCTGGACAGAAGAATACAACACTTGGCCATGTTCATTTTTGGCTGTGATCGTGCTGTCCGTCTTCTCCAAGATCACCGTCTTATTGGCATTGCCGGGCGTCAAAGAAGCCAAGGTGATCTGACCCGTTTTGTTGTTATAAGACATCATGTATTTTTCTTTGCCGTTTTGCACAATACGAGATGAAGGAGGATTGGAAGTCATCGTGACAGGATTCTGACCCGTCCAGAATTCAATGGAGTTAAAAACAATGGCGTCAGCAAAGGTCGCAATGCCGTAAACCGGTATCAAAACAACGATCAAGAAACAAAGTTCATCAGACCATTTGTCGGATTGAGAGCGGTGCCAATTATAAACTTTACGCGTCAAATTAAATGAACCGGTGCATCCTGTGGTAAATGTGGAAAAAAAAGTGACGATCAGGACTACAGCGATTGTTTTCTTCATGGGGACCCCTCCTTAGGTTTACGCCGTTCTTACTTTAGTTTCAGGGATTATAATACTTCCATTTTTTCAAATGAAAATGACTCGCTTCCACTTCCTTTTGACTTTTTTCACTAATTTGCTGATCAATTGCGCCTGTATTTAATGTCTGCGCTAAAAACTAAATATGTTTTTCCCCCTTGACCGCCCCTGCCTCCCATTTTCCTACACCGGCCATAACGTCTTTAAAGCACAATTTCGCCAATTCATCAAAATTGCTTTCCAAAATGCGCTGGATCCGCCCAGGTTTTGAATAAAATTCACGCATGCCCCAGGCTCCCAATCTACCCAGGTCCTCCAGGCTTAAATGCTCCGTCGGCACGACCGGATGAAGGAAATCCCATTTGAGCATATCGATCTTATCCGGATCGATCCATCCGCGTTTGATCCCATCCGCCCAAATAGGCGACCCGGGAGGCGGCGTTAAATACCCCACCCACATCACATCCGGATCAACTTGATCGGCGAATTCAAAACGCCTTTTGATGATGGCTTCATTATCATAATCAAAGCCGATCATAATGTCCCCCACAATGGCAATATCATTGGTCCTGAGTATTTCGATGGTCTT
>CAYNGE010000050.1:0-8814 GCA_964396865.1 uncultured Planctomycetales bacterium | reverse complement strand
TAATGCCGATATTGGCAATGCCAAGGCCAAACAGGAACTTGGATAAAACTTTAAGCTTGCTCTTGGCAATGGCTTTCAATAAATTCTCCGCCTTCTTATCGGCGAATAATTCCAAATCCAATAACTGCTCCTTTGTTAAAAAATAAATATCTGACAAATCCTTGACTAAGCCCTTATCTAAAAGCTGGTTGACGGCCGCTTCCCCTAACCCTTCAATGTCCATGGCGCCACGTGAAGCAAAATGAATAAGCAGGCGCTCCAATTGCTTCGGGCAGGAAGGATTGATACAGCGTAAAGCCACGTCTTCTTCTTTTTCTTTTTGTATTCCCCCCCCGCACGACGGGCATACTTTCGGAAAAACAAACCCGGCCTTGGAATGCTTCTCAAGGACTTTGACGATCTTAGGGATCACATCCCCGGCGCGCTCCACCAAAACCCTGTCCCCGGCATTGACCCTTAAACGCTTGATCTCATCAAAATTATGCAGGGTGGCCCTCGATATTGTCACTCCACCGCAAAAAACCGGCTCTAATTCAGCTACCGGAGTGATCACTCCTGTCCTGCCGACCTGGACTAAAATTTCACGCACCGAAGTGGTTGTCTGATATGCCGGGAATTTAAAAGCCACGGCCCAGCGCGGGCTTTTAAGGGTCGTGCCTAATTGGGCCTGCTGTTTTAAATCATTGACTTTAATGACAATCCCATCAACATCAAAACTTATCTTCTCGCGCTTGATGCGGTACTCTTCGCAATAAGCGATCACCTCATCTAAGTGGCTACAAAGACGGCTATGCGGATTGACGGAAAACCCGTAACTTTGGGCCATCTGTAAAAATTCCCATTGTGTGGCCAAGGCCTTGCCCTTTTCGATAACACCGGGAGAATGTACAAAAAATTTCAAACCCCGTTGAGCGGTCAGGCGCGCATCCAATAATTTCAGGGAACCTGCTGCGGCATTGCGGGGATTGACAAATAACGCTTCGCCATTTTCTTTGCGCTGTTGATTTAAGGAATCAAAATCTTTTTTGTCCATGTACACTTCCCCGCGCACTTCCAATAGATCCGCAGGCCCGCCTTTCAAACGTAAAGGAATAGAGCGAATAGTTTTGGCATTGTGGGTGACATCCTCACCGGTAGTACCATCTCCGCGGGTGGCAGCTAAAACCAAATCTCCCTTCCGGTAAGTCAAAGCACAGCTTAACCCGTCAATTTTTAACTCTGTGACCAGTAAAGGCAAAACGCCCCCCAGCGTTTTGACTACGCGATCATACCAAGCCTCAAGTTCCTTGAGCGAATAAGTATTATCTAAAGAAAGCATGGGAAGGCGATGGGTGATGGTCGGCAAATTCCCTTCGGCCTTGGCCCCTACCCTTTGAGTGGGAGATACCGGGGATTTTAATTGAGGGAATTCGGCTTCTAACTCTATGAGCTTTTTAAGCAGATGGTCATATTCTTCGTCGGAAACAACGGGGTCATGGAGCACATAATACTTATGATTATGCCCGTTGATCTCTTTGGTCAATGCCCGGATCTCTTTTTTGGCTTGAGTTTGATTCATATATTTTTAGTAGTTTGTCATTCCCGCGAAAGCGGGAATCTATTATATAATGGAAAATTTATCAAAATCCCCCCCGGCCTGTGACCACTCTATATGCTGGTCCCGGATAAAGCTGTTGAATTCTCCCTTTAGTTTCAACAAGAATTCTTCAATGGTCTCGCGGGGGCCTTCTATCATAACTTCCACCCGGCCATCGGACAAATTTGTAACCCACCCGGTCAACTGAAATTGTCGGGCCAACGATAAGCAGGTATAGCGGAAACCGACACCCTGTACGGAGCCGGAAAAGAAAATATGGGCTCGAACCATGGACGGAAAGTCTCTAATCCCGCCTGTGGCGGGATTAATTCGCCCTTCGGACTTACATCGCTTCGCTCTGTAAGTCCGGGGCTCATTAAAAGTCGGGAAGGTGAGATTTGAACTCACGACCTCTTCGTCCCGAACGAAGCGCGCTAGCCAGCTGCGCTACTTCCCGAAAGCTACCTAAATCTTAAAAGAACAACTCTGAGAAAAGCTTCGGGAGATGTGCAAACTTCCTTAATTTTATTCCAGAAAGTTTGCCTTCCGTTTGCAACCTTTTCCCGAAAGCTATCCAAAACTTAATAAGGGCGGTATTTTATCAGTGCGAAGGCCATAGGTCAACAACCATACTGACTAAGAAGCCACCTCCTGGCCAGTGAGTTGATTATCAGTTAACCCCAAAAATATCCTGAGATTTGTCATTGGCTGGATATTGATAATGACCGGCACAAAGCCCGGGGCGTTTTGCAGCTGTTGCAGTTGCGCAGGGTCGAGTCGAAATATAATTCCATTGTCATTCCCGCCCTTTCCATTGTCATTCCCGCGAAAGCGGGAATCTATTACTTTAATCTGTAAATTCATATTGGCAGAGGTTAGGTCAATACCACCGTTCTCCTGAATCGTCATGGCCGAATCAATAATGGCCTTCTTAGCTATACCTAGATATTTGGCAAAAACAGGATATTTCATATATTCAAGAGCTTCAGGTGTGTTATAAATTAAAAACCATTTTCCTGTGTCGCTTATTATCGACTTCGGATTATCTTTAACTTTTTTTGCCAAGCCACCTAGCAATACATACAAATGTGAATCCGTTTGCTCCTCAGCCAAACTACGCAATTTCTGAGCATAATTTTCAGCTATTCCTCCTACAATATCGTAATAAACACGCCAAGCTTGAGACTGAGTATATCCCTCATCATTAGCCTTTACGAGTTTGAAGCGATTTTTCTCATTCCTTGACACAAATGGGGAAAGGTCACTGTCATTAATCATTTTCTCTACAAGGTTTCTATAACCATCAATTGGGTTATGCTCACTAATCAGCTTTTTAAAATCACTTAGCTTTTCCTGAACCACCGTCATCGCCTGATCCGCCTTCATCGCCCGATCAGAACTAGAAAGATCATATAAATGTCCCCAAATATTCCCATAAACAGGTTCGTTGCGATTCAAAATAATATCCTTCCTGAAAATCTTCTGGCGTATCTCCCGAACCGGAAAATCTTTGGATGTGGCGTCTTCTAATAATTTAGAAAACTCATCCGAACGCGGGGAAATATTATAAAAATATCCTTTCAAGAAACTCTCCACTAACAAACGGATATCCTTAATGGCAGGCTTATCCTGTGTCTTATAACCGAAAATGCCCCCTGAACTAAGGTCTGCAATAATCCTTTCCATATCCAGAAACCGCCACGTAGCTTCCACACGTTGTAATTCTTTCCCTTCCATGTTCTCTCTGGTCATGGTTGAATCTAAATCCCTCAATACCGCCCGAATCTCTCCGCTAGGAGACATTTCAACGCCCCAATTACCGTTGTGAGGATAACCATGAAAGTATCCTGCATCGTGGTAAGCCCGAATGGATTGCCCGATCCTTTCATAAATTTCCTCACCCATCTTTTGGCTGGTCTTTAACATCTTGCCCGTTGCCACATCAAAAAGTAAATGATCTAAATCCAATCTCCCGTTGATATTAATTCTCACATCCTGCGCACGCATACCGGCAATCACAAAACCAATGGGCAGAGCTAAGTAGGTTTTTTTATTCCATGTTCCTATGGCTATCGGATAATCGGTCTCAAAACCATCCCCAGCGCTCCCTGCTTGCATTAAACGGTATTCTTCCCTTGCTCCTCTTCCAATTAACGCCCCTTGTGGAGAGACCAATGCCGCTTTTGCCTCAACAACAGGATTCCCATTTTCATTGACTGTTGTAGGGTTATAAACAACCCCGCTTCCGTCGTGTGATAAAATCCTGTTTGAACCCTCTTCAGAGCGAGGCCTGGCTCCTTTGATCCGTAAAAACGACATATCTTTAAACGGTTTTTCTAACCTTAAGTAAACTGTCCTGCCGTTTTCTCCCGATTCTCCCTTATCCTGATCTTTAATGGCTATCTTGTCCCCATAATTCTTTAACAAATTTTGCAGGACCTTCTCGTCTCCCAATAAAATATTCTTTAAAAGCCAAGCGTCATTCTGATCCATTTCCCCGGATTTTATCCATTGATCAAATTCCGGATCAACTTGATCTATCGAAACATTCCTCCCCCAAGGGTCCCTATTGACAGCCATCGTGGTCCCGGTAAGATGAACTGAGGGGCTTAACTCCGCCGGCATTGCCTGAGCCTGGGCCAATTGGGCACTGTCCCCATTGATCATCGCCTGATCCGATTTTTGAATCCGTCTTGCTAAATCTATGAGACGTTCTTTATCGCTATCCACATTCAAATTTTCTTGGATTACTTTTGCTTTTAAACGATCATAAAACTTAATGAAGCCTGGCCCTCTTCCATGTAATGCCCACGCCATCTCTTGGCCGGTAGAATTTGTTGAAAACCTTAAAAGTCCTTTTTGAAGAGCGCTTATATATTCTTCTATCTCATTATCTGACTTAAAAGTATTTAAACTTTGCGGCCCTTCATTAACTGCCCCATTTGTTTGGGAAGAAGGACCGTAATGAATTAAGTTAAATAAATCCGGTGAATAATTCACATATCCACTTCCATTAATTTGATTAGTCCATGCTTTCAACGCTTCTCCATTTCCATTGGCATAGACCTTTGTGTTTTGCCAACCAGTACCGGAAAATAATGGTAGAGTAGTCCAATTTTCATTGATTAAACAAACAGCCCCTACCACATCCCGGTTCTGATTTATAAAATTGAATAAATCGCCATAATAAGCATCCTTTTCCTGCGGGGTACTTGCAGTCACAGGTGAAGCTTCAGCAATCATAAATTTCTTACCATGCTCTTTGGCAAAAGTGACAAGTTTCTCTGCCTTCTTTAAATTATCTGAACCAAATACCGTTGCACCTACCCAATCCACATATTGATCCTCTGGGTAATATTTCTCGAATGACGTTTGCCCTTGGTAATCATATGAAACTGAATGCCAATCAAAAGATACATTTGTTACTCCATATGTATTCCGCAATTGATCATGAATATAAATATAGCCTTTTTTGTAAGCTTCCGGGTCGTAATGATTCCCTGGAAAATCATACTCAAAACCGGGGCGTATATAAAAAACGGTATTTTGATTTCTCTTAAAAAAATCCGCTAATTTTCTAATATTGCCATCATATATTCCATGGATCAAATCATCCAAGGCGTCGACCATATACAAACCTATCTGAACAACCGAATTAGGGTATCTATCTATTAAATCTTGAGCAAATTGCACTCCTGCTCCACGATTAGCCGGTTCCGATAGCCCCTCCACATGCTGGATTGATGTATACGTCATAAATCCAGCCGGCCGACCCACATGTTCCACATATTCATTAATAGATCTTTCTGATTGACCAACCATAACCAATACCTTCCCATCTGCGGCATACGTTACGGCTGGGGCGGGTACTACAGATAAGACGGCGGGCGGTTGCTTATTGACCGATTGATTGAAATGATACAAAAGGCCTCCCCCGGCTAAAGATATTGCCGTGCCAATCATAATTAAATTTCTTTTACTGAAATTAATCATGGCTGAATCATGGGAGACAACCATGGCAGGTTCAGCATTTAAATTTGTAGCTTCTAAAGATAATTCCATCCCTCCTGAAAAATATTTCCTCGGGATCACCTCCTGCGTCAGGGGATCTTGCTCTTCTTTAATGTAGTTATAAACACCCTTCTTAAAGGCTCGTAAATATTGCTGATAAATTCTTTCTTTCTCCTGTGGGTCATCAATGTTGACGCCTTCGACTTTGTTCTTATCGGCATAGACTTGAGCTAAGATACTGTCTTTAATTTTCTTTTTGTACCAAGTGGCCAATATTAGTGAATTATAGACTTGTCTTAGTCGGGCAAAATTTTTGTTTTCATTGACTTCCTTGGTCAGTTCGGGGATGACGACCTCACGGACGATTTGGGAGCCTAATTCATTTATTCCCCCTCCCCTAGCCCCTCCCACAAAGGGAGGGGAATTTTTTGACAATGCGAGATAATCCTGCTCAAGCATGACCTTTAGCTTAGATTCTACAACATAAGCTGTCCCTGCCTTGGCGTTCTCATACACAACTGCCTTTTCAGGGACTATCCATACTTTGTTAAAGGTGTTTACGGGGATATTCGTTGTCCCATATTTCTTTGCCGCTTCTTCGTAGATCCGTTTCCAAAATTTCTTGCCCACCTCATCTTCAGGATAGATAAGAGATGCTGTGATCTGCTTGAGCATATAATCTTCTGCCAAAAGGTCCCGGCCCATTTCGGTCAGGCCAAAACTTTGCGGAATAATGCGATCTTTTTCATAAGGCGATAAGTTAACCCACAAATCTTTCTCTGGGATTGTCAGGCTGGCCAAAAAATATTTGATGAGTTTTGAAGACTCCTCTTTTAGTTGGTCATTGGTTAGCTGGCTGTCGCCTTTATCAAGAATGAAATCAAATCGAAACGGATTATCAGGATGAACTTTGATCCCTTTGAGGATCGGAGGATCAAGCGGCGGACTTAAACGGACCATCACCCCAGGCGCAGGCAAACGATAATCCCCGCCTATTGGCGAGGCAAGTTGAGCTTGGGCTAAGGGCGCCGGTCCAAGCATATTAACCAGGAAGGCAATTAAAATACAAATATGGATAAATGGGGCTTTTCGCATACTTACTTAAAGTATGCCATATAAATATTCTAAAAACAAGAGAGGGGGGCTGTTTGGGAAAGCGTTTTCCGACGGAAATGCTAGACTTCTTTAATTCCAAATCCTATTTGCGCCTCGGCCACCAATTTCTCTCCCACACGGGCCTGGCATTTGATAAAACCGGCTTTGGGTAATAATTTGACAGTGGAAACCTCGATCGTCAACTGATCGCCGGGCATGACCGGATGATGAAAACGCGCCTCGGTCTTGGCGAGATAATAAATGAGACTTTTCCCCTGCATATTTTTACTGTAATAAAAATAAATACAGCCGGCTTGGGCCATGGCTTCAATGATCAAAGCTCCGGGCATCACCTGTTCGCCGGGAAAATGCCCCACGAAATAATGCTCATTGATGGAAACATTTTTGATGGCGACCAAACGCTCATTAGGCCGGCATTCCAAGACGCGGTCGATCATTAAAAACGGAAAACGGTGCGGAATGATCTTTTGGATGTCGGCAATTTCTAATTGCATATTATTTCCTCCCAAAAAGATACTTGGCTAAAATATCAGTCTCAATATTAACATAATCCCCGGGTTTTTTAAACCTAAGATTCGTTACTTTAAGCGTATAGGGGATCAAATACACTTCAAAATCATTCTTCCCTACCCGGCCTGTGGTCAAACTTATCCCTTCAACAGTCACAGAACCTTTGGGTACTATATATCTTCGATTGGCCCTGGAGACGCTTAATTTCATCGATACCCAATTTTTTTCCATTGTAATATGTTTAATGAGGGCCACTTCATCAACATGACCGCTTACAAAATGGCCGCCCAAACGGCTGTTCGCGCGCAAAGACAACTCAAGATTTACACAATCCCCTAACTTTAAAGACCTCAATGAGGTCCTCTCAATAGTTTCTTTCATCAGATCAAAATAGGCCTTGGTCCCTTTTTTTGAAGTTGCCGTCAAACAAACCCCGCTTACCGCCACACTGTCCCCTGTCCGCACTTTTCTGGCTAATGGGCCCAGATCAATACCGAGGACCAATAAATTCTTTTTGGGATCAATTGTTTTGATGATGCCTGTACGTTCAATGATGCCGGTAAACATTTTATTTTTTTGGATACCCCTGAATTAAAATATCTTCACCTATTTTATCGATGCTCATGTCCCGAAGACGGATCATGTCCGCCAATGTCTTCCCACGCAAGCCGGGCCCGATGGACAAGCCTTCTCCCATGATCTTGGGCGCGGTATAGATCATCATCTTGTCGACCAGCCTACGTTGCAGGGCCCCTCCTACCAACGATCCCCCGCCTTCAATAAGCACGCTGGTCACTTCTCTTTTTCCTAAAAATCTTAAAACCCATTTTAGATCAATTTGGCCTTTATAAACAGGGGATTTTATCACCTGGGCCTTTATTCTCTTGGCTCCAGGATGTGCCGTAAACACAAAAACATCTTCCGGCTTTGTGCCGTCAAACAATTTGGCGTGAGGAGATATTTTGCAATGCGTATCTAAAATAATTTTCTTGATGCGTTTAGCTGGAAGTGTCCTTAAACGCGGATCATCTTTGGCCGCCGTATTGATACCGACCATAATGGCGTCAAAACCATATCTAAGACGATGCGCGTAATCCCTTGCCAAATTCGAGGTGATCCATTTCGATTCGCCTGATAAAGAGGCAATTTTGCCATCCAGGGTTTGGGCAACCTTAGCGGTCACAAAAGGAAGGCCGGTGGTAATCCAGCGGTTAAATGCTTCGTTCATTCGGGTCAATTCATCGGCCAACAGTCCATGCTCTACCTCAACGCCATGACGCCTTAACATCTTTATGGATTTTCCATTATTAAGCGGATTAGGGTCCAAAGCCCCGACTATCACCTTTTTAATCCCAGCCTTCAAAATAGCTTGCGTACAGGGCGGCGTTCGCCCCGTATGGGAACAAGGTTCAAGGGTCACATACATCGTCGCCCCTTGGGCCCTAGAACCTGCTTTTTTTAAGGCATTCACTTCCGCATGATCTCCGCCGCAATAATGATGATAACCTTCAGCAATAATCTGACCTGACTTGACTAACAGGGCACCTACCATGGGATTAGGCGATGTCCTGCCCCAGCCTTGTAAGGCCAATTCCCAGGCA
>CAYNGE010000049.1:0-9059 GCA_964396865.1 uncultured Planctomycetales bacterium | reverse complement strand
GTGGCTGTTTTGGGCGTCTCACGGGGAGTCATGGAATCCGTATATATAGAAGGATCTTTTTCCCCAAGGCTCATGCTCCCGCTATCTTTGTCTTACGACCATCGTATCATTGATGGCGCTGATGGAGCCCGTTTTATCCGATGGATGTGCGAAGCTATACAACAGCCCTTTCTACTGGATCTAAACAAATGACCAACCCTCCAATCCAACTCGTCGTCATCGGTGCCGGTCCCGGCGGCTATGCCGCGGCCTTTTTGGCCGCTGACTTAGGGCTGACCGTTGCCATCGTAGACAAAGAGGCCAATCCCGGCGGAATTTGCCTGTACCGCGGCTGCATCCCCTCCAAAACATTCCTGCACGCGGCCGAGATCATAAGCCTTGCCAAACATGCCAAAACTTTCGGTATTGAATTCAATACGCCCAAAATAGACATTCCTAAACTGCGCGACTGGAAGAAAAGTGTGGTTGCCAAATTAACCAACGGCTTAGGGTCATTGGTCCGCGCGCGCAAGATCAAATATATTCAAGGAGAGGCCTCTTTTGCCGGTCCCCATCTCCTTCGTATCAAAAAAATGGATGGCTCCACCGAAGAATTGTCCTTTCAAAAAGCAATTTTAGCAACGGGCTCGCATCCGGCAGTCATCCCCAATTTACCACCGGGGCCTCATATCTGGGATTCGACTAATGCTTTAGAAATGGAACTTGTGCCTGAAAGCCTTTTGATAGTCGGCGGAGGGTATATCGGCATGGAGCTGGGTACCGTCTACCATGAATTAGGCTCCAAGGTCTCCGTCGTGGAGATGACCCCCGGCCTTTTGCCCGGAGCTGACCGCGATTTGACGGATGTGCTTTACAAGCGGGTCAAGAATCAGTTTGCCAAGATCATGCTGGGAACCAAGGTTGTTAAAATGACTGAAAGCCAAGGCGGTGTCAGCGTCACTTTTGCCGATCAGGAAGGTAAAGAATTCAAAGAAGAATACCATAAGGTCTTGATCTGTGTCGGACGCAAGCCCAATTGCGAGAATCTGGGATTAGAAAACACAAAGGTCAAAGTGACGCCCCAGGGTTTTATCCAAGTCAATGACCAACGCCAAACAACGGACCCCGATATTTATGCCGTCGGAGACATCGCCGGGAACCCCATGCTTGCCCATAAAGCCTCGCATGAAGGACGCGTAGCTGCCCAAGCGATCGCCGGAAAAAAAGCGGCCTTTGAACCGCGAGCCATTCCGGCAGTCGTTTATACCGACCCGGCCATTGCCTGGTGCGGATTAACCGAAATTGATGCCGCTAAGGCCGGACGCAGCGTCACTGTTGTCAAATTTCCCTGGGGAGCTTCCGGACGCGCATTGACCCTCGACCGTGTGGAAGGCTTGACCAAACTCATTATTGATCCTCAAACCGAACGTGTTTTGGGAGTAGGGATCGTGGGGGTCGGCGCCGGTGAGATGATCGCCGAAGGGGTCATAGCTATTGAGATGGGCGCCACAGCCCGCGATCTAGAGCTTTCCATCCACCCGCATCCCACCCTCTCGGAAACCGTGATGGAAGCAGCGGAAAGTTTTTACGGGTCCAGCACGCATATTTACAAGCCTAAGAAATAACTTAAATGCCTTCCAGGCGAAGCTTGTCCCCCACTTTCCAGCCGTGGGACGCGGCGTAACCGCTGTTGACTTCCAAAACATAGCGGCTATCTTCTTGAGGGCCGTAAACCGGACAAGGACCTTGCTTGCAGGCGGGAATACCGGGACCGATAAAAACAATACGGTCCTCGTTGCTGATCCATACGATATCCAAATTAAAACTCATATTTTTCATCCAAAATTGATGGATATCGTCAGAAGAAAAAATAAATAACATCCCCGCGTCTTTTTGTAAGCCCTCCCGGTACATCAAACCGCGCTGCATATCTTCCGGCTTGGAAACCACCTCTACGGCTACGCAATTGTCCAAGTGACAGGCCCTCGGAGGCGCAGCATCAACATGAGAGATGCTAAAAAATAGAAAATAGCACATGAAGGAAGGTAAGAATATATTTTTGATAAGGCCTGCTACCCCGCAGGCCTGAGGGCTTGTTTGCGATAGCAAGCCCTCAAGGCCGAGCTTGCGGGGATGGGGGTCATGCGTCCGGCCGTGAAAAAATATATTCTTGCCTTCCTTCATAGCACATTCACTCCAAATTTCTTTAGCATCGATACCAGTTTGGCCAAAGGCAGGCCCACCACGTTAAAATAACACCCTTCGATACGCGGAATAAAAAGCGCTCCGCGGCCTTCGATGTCGAAACCGCCCGCTTTATCCAAAGGTGAGATGAATTTATAATAACGGCTGATGGCCTCATCAGAAAGTTTATCCATAAACACCTTGGTCTTTTCCCAACCAAGTTCGCAGCGTCCGCTAGGGACTTCAATAAGAGCCAAACCCGAATACACCCAATGAGGTTTTGCCATCAATTCTTTAAGATTTTTTTTAGCTTCCTGAATGGTTTTAGGTTTGAGGATAAGACGGCCGTAAGCAGAATATACGACCGTGTCTGAAGCGATGATAATCCCTTGACGCGCGCGGAGAGCAACATCACGGGCCTTGCGCAAGGCATTGGTTTGCACCAAATGAGCGCAACTTTTAGATACGTCTGTGCTCTCTGCCACCCGGCCGGGGGCCCGCACGATAAAAGGCAGCCCCAACATTTTCATAAGCTTACGGCGCTGGGGACTCTTCGAAGCCAAGATGAGCTTTTTCATTGAAGGAATTCGGCGATGGTAAAAATGGATTCTAAAGGCACATGGTATTTAGCCAATGCCTCCCGGGCGCCTTCTTGCCGGTCGACGATACAAATGGCTTTTTTGATCCGGACGTCCATTTTCTGCAGCACAACGATCGCTTCCACAAAAGCTTTGCCTGTCGTGGCCACATCGTCGATGATCACCACGCTGCTGCCCTCTTTAAGCGCAGGGCCTTCCACTTGCTGCCCTTTGCCATGGGCCTTGGGCTCCTTGCGGATGATAAACGTGTTGATGGGGCGGCCCGCCTGATGGCTGAGTGACGCGATAGCTCCCACCATAGGGTCCGCGCCCAAAGTAGGACCGCCGATAGCATCTGCTTGATCTTGGGCTATCATATCGAGCATAATACGCGCGGTCAAATATGCTCCCGCGGCGCTTAAGGTCACACGTCTGGCATCCAAATAAAAATCGCTTGTCTTTCCTGACGATAAAACAAACTTACCCCTGGAAAAGGCCTGGCCTTTAAGGATACGGAATAATTCGCTTTTGTCCTGGTCTATGGAGTTCATGAATTTAAGATCGCGGAACTTCCAGTTTACGGTTATGGATCTCCATCAACAACAAAATGCGGTATTTTAAAAGGTCTTTGTACTCCTTGAATTCTTTGGCGCTAAAACCAGACGTGTCGTGATAGGACTGGTTCGCCTCAATTTCTACCAATGTATCTATATAACAATTGATGAGTTGGCCATCACTGAGCCTGGAGATGTCTTTCCTGTCTAAAATAGTCACGTCCGAGGCAAATTTAGCCATGGATAGGGGCGTTAAAGACAAAACCATCATCATCGTCAAAGCAAATTTTCTAAACATAGGGCCTCTTCCTTCAAGTTAGCGCTCCAAATAGTCTCCCCGAGCACGTCAATTATATGGTAATATACGGCATGCTTCAAGCCTTTTTAGAGGGGGCTAAAGAACTGATATTCCCTGACAATTGTCTGCTGTGCCGCCGGTTCCTTAATAGCCGCCACCAGCGGCAGCTGTGTGTCAACTGCGCGGCCCTTTTGGAATTTAATCCGGCACCATTTTGCCGGCATTGCCCGCACAGTGTTTCCGGTCAAAACGGCCGGGATATTTGCGCGTCCTGCGCTAAAGACCGTTTTGCTTTTGATCATGCCTGGGCGGTTTTCCTTTATAATGACACGGCCCAAAAGCTGCTGCACGCCTTTAAATACGGATCAAAAACATCCCTGCATAAAACATTTGTTCCGTTGATGATCGATTTTGTCGACCGTCATCAAATACCCATACGGCAATTTGACATGGTTTCCCCCATTCCTTTGCATCCGGCGAGACTGCGGGAAAGAGGTTATAACCAATCAGGCCTGCTGTCCCGGGGCGTAAGCCGCCATTGGGAACTTTTGCATACGGAAGACCTGTTAATTCGACGGAAGAAGACGTTCACCCAGACGGAATTGGGAGCAAAACAACGCTGGACAAACTTGGAAGGCGCTTTTAAAATAAACGATTCTGCGGATATTGAAGGCAAAAGCGTACTTATTGTCGATGATCTCTTTACTACGGGTGCCACAACCCACGCGGCAGCCGATACTTTAAAAACAGCCGGCGCTGGTCAAGTCGGCATATTCACTTTGAGTGTGACTATTTAAACAATGCATATTCTAAGAAACTATATTTTAAAGGAATGCCTTCAGCCTTTTGTGCTGTCCATTACCGTTTTGACCAGCGTCTTTCTTCTGGGGTATTTACCGCAGTTGGCCAATAAGGTCATTAATGACGGCGTGTCCCTGACGGCCATGAGCAAAGTCTTTCTTTATTATATCCCCATCCTTCTGGGCTATACCCTGCCTATCGCGTGCCTGCTCACGGTGATGCTGGCCTTTGGCCAGATGTCCTCGGAAAATGAGATCCTGGCCATGCGCGCCTCAGGCATTCACCTGCGCGGGCTGCTGGCACCGTTAGTTGCCGTGGGCATTGCCTTAAGCCTGCTGATGTATATTCTCAACGACCGCGTCATCCCTGACTCTTATGACGCCCAAACGCGTATTTTTCAGGAAACCGGCAGCCAAAATCCCGCCGCTATGCTGGAGCCCGGCAGTTTCATCAACGCCTTTGATAAATATATTGTTTTTATTTACCGGATGGACGGCGATAAATTATACGGGGTCAGGATCTACGAGCCCACGCCGGGGAAGCCTACCCGCACCACCATTGCCCAGGAAGGTGAATTCGTCCATGTCCCCGGCCACGACCAGTTGATGCTCAAGCTTATCAACGGCACAACTGACGAGCCCGATATCAAAAACCCCAATAACTTTTATAAACTTAATTTTCAGCAGTCTTTTATGTACATGGACCTTGCCAAAAAAAACGTAAAGATCGACAAAAAATCCAAGTCCATGACCCTGCGGGAACTGTCCCGCAAAATTGAGGAGATCCGCAGCTTCTTTATCAATCCGGCCCCGCTGGTAGCCGAATATCATCGCCGCCTGGCATGGTCATTGTCGCCTTTGTTGTTTATCCTCCTGGGTTTTCCTTTTGCCGCCATCACCCACCGGAGGGCCAAGTCCGCCAATCTTTTATACGCCTTATTATTTGCCGCCCCTTATTACATTGTTTCCCTGGCCTGTCAGGGCATGGCTTCTCAAAATGTTTTTGATCCTGTCTTATTAATGTGGGTGCCGAATGCCATTGCTGTTATTTTGATCATTATTTTTAACTGGAAATTATTCCTCCAATAGATTGATCTGACTTTATGCGCATCCTAGACCGATACATTTTAAGATCCATCCTTCTTATTTTTGCGGGGACCGTCTTTACTTTCGCATTTTTGTTTATCCTCATCGATATGTTCGGCAACCTGCAGGATTTTATCGAAAAAAGCGTGGGGCTAAACGTGATCCTGCAGTATTATGTTTCATTCTTTCCGACGATCATTGTGCAGTCCTCCACCATGGCGTGCCTCATCTCAGTCCTCTTTACCTATAGTAACCTCAATGCCCACAATGAGATCATTGCCATACGCGCTTCGGGCATGAATTTCTGGCAAATCGCCCGTCCTGCCCTTGTGTTCGCTCTTTTTGTTTGCTCTTTTGTTTTTTTAATGAATGAAAAATTCGTGCCGCAATCCTCGATGGTCAATCAAGAGATACGGGACACCCAGATCAAAGTCGTTGTCTCCCAAAAAGGAAAAGGCAAGCCGCCTATCAAAGACCTGACCTTTTATGGTTTTAAAAACCGGCTGTTTTTTATCGATCTCTTTGATCCCAACACCGATGAATTGACCGGAATTACCATCATCAGCCAGGACCGTAAACAAAATCTGGTCGAAAGGATCACAGCCCTCAAAGGCAAATGGACGGGGATCGCCTGGAAATTCTTCGACTGCCAGGTGACGGAATACAATTCCGCCCTGCCCAACGTTTCCGGTACCACTAAATTCTTCCCGGAAAAACTCATGGATATCAAAGAAACTCCCAAGGATTTCTTAAGACAACGCATCGATGTGGAATCCATGAACCTTCAAGCGCTTCACGACTATATCAAACGTTTCTCCGGCAGCGGGGCCGTTAAGACCGTCAACAATCTCCGGGTCGATTTCCACCAGAAGATCACGCTGCCTTTGCGTAATTTTGTCATTGTTTTGATCGGATTGCCTTTTGCCATTCTGACGGTGGGCAAACGACGGGCCATGACATTTACCTCCATTGCCATTGCCCTGGTCATCGGATTCCTTTATTATGTCGCCGACGCGGTAGGTTTGGCCTTGGCCAAAGGCGGGGCTTTGCTGCCGTGGGAAGGCGCTTGGCTGACCCCCATCCTATCTACCCTCATTGCCCTATTTATTATTTTCAGGAATTTTTGATGCGCGGATGACAGGCAAGGGATGGTACACGCGCGGCAGGAGATTGCCTAAAGTGCAGAGTATTTCATAACTGATGGTCCCGGCCCAAAGGGCCAATTCGTCGGCCGTTACGGTCGATCCTTTTTGAGAACCCATGACCACCACTTCATCGCCGACTTCGGGGATCTGACCGGAAAGAGTGGCTGCGGTTATATCAACGATGGTCTGGTCCATGGTCACGCGCCCCACCACCGGACAGCGTACGCCTGCCACCAAAACAAAAGCCTTATTAGATAAAGAACGTAAATATCCGTTGCTATAACCGATGGGCAATACCGCCACTGTCATATCTTCTTTGGCCTTAAACGTATGCCCGTAACTAATCCCGCGGCCTTTGGCAATGGTTTGCGCAAAAATAATGCGCGTCTTGACCGACATCACGGGTTTTAAAGGGATCTTGTCCTTTAAATCCTCCAGGGGGTAAACCCCGTAAAGCATGATGCCGGGACGGGCCAAATTCAAAAGCTCGGACTTATAGTCCCCCAACCCCATGCTATTGCTGGCGTGCACATATGTAAAAGTAATGAACTGGTTCTCCAATAAAAAAACTATGTCGCGAAAACGGCGCATCTGGGCCAAAGTAAAATCCCGGTCTGTGTCAGCGACGGGGTAATGAGTGTAAATACCTTCCATGATCAAATGAGGACATTCCCTGCACAGTTTTTCCACAAAACCGAGGACCGCCTCTTCACTGACCCCCAGACGGCCCATGCCTGTATCTATTTTAATATGCACAGGGACCTTCGTGCCGGCCTGTTGCGCCCGATGATTGAGGGCATGGGCCATTTCCATAGAGCAAACCGAAGGCGTCAGCTTATATTCAACAATGTCTTTGGCCTCTGCCGGAAAATTCGATTCAAATAATAAGATCTTCTGGTTGAATTGCGCATCGCGTAAGGTCATGCCTTCGGTAATGTTGGAAACCCCCAAATATTGACAACCGCACTCACTTAAGACTTGGGCGACCGGCAGCATGCCATGGCCATAAGCATCAGCTTTGATGATCGACATGATGCCTGAAGGATGCGACATGTTCTTGCTGCCCAGCTTCTGCAACTGTTCAAAATTATGGGCCAAGGCCGTCAGATCCACTTCAACCCAAGTCAGCGGATGACGAATTGTTTCGAAACTTAATGTTTTAACGCCCATAGCTATTACCGTCCTTTAGACGAAGTCACTTGACAATCCTGCGGATACAAATACAACGGCAGAAGACTTGCGGCATCGTCGTATTGTTTATTTTCAAATCGCTCAAAGGCCAAAGCCGCCATGACCCTTGCCTGAGGATACCAGAATTTTTCATCGGCGAAAAGACATTTGCGTAAGGCGTTCTTTTGGACGGCATACTTTTGATAAACCTCTTTGATGTCTTTGCGATAAACTTTAAGCGCATCGCCAACGAACAATGTCGCACCGTTGGTTTTTTTTAAAACATCCTCCAGGGTAGTCAACAAGAAATCGCTACGTCGGCCCTGGGGACCATACAAAGCCGCATACACTTTGCCGCGCCGGGCATCGCTGATAACACAGATCTCATCACAATTGCCTAATTTGACGCCCCGGGCAATGATGTCTAAAGTAGGAATACCGACAACGGGCCGGTTGGTTGCCATGGCAAAAGCCTTGACCGTACTTAAGCCCACCCTTAGGCTCGTAAAAGACCCGGGCCCCAAAGCAACGGCAAATCCGCCAAGCTCGCTGAATTTTATCCCGGCGGAATCCAGGACCTGGTCCATTGCCTTAAAAAAAGAGTCTTCCAGCGCTAAAGCGGTTTTTATATTCCTGAAGCGCAGTACTCGTTTCTCACGGCTAAGGGCTAATGAGAAGATCTTAGTTGAAGTTTCGAAGGATAAAAAATACATATTTGACGCTGATGCTCACCTTTATGTTTAAATTCCACTAAATAGTGCCCCCCAAGATCATACTCTCCTAAACGCTGCGGCCACTCGATGACCGTAATGCCCTGTCCATAGAAATATTCGTCTAAATTTAGCGTGCTTAATTCTTTGAAACTTGCCAGACGGTAAAAGTCAAAATGATAGATCGGCAGTTTCCCCTTATAATAATTCATAAGGACAAATGTGGGGCTCGTGACTTTCTTGGGATTGACCTTAAAGGCAAGGGCCATGCCTTTGACAAAGGTGGTCTTGCCGGTACCTAAATCGCCTTGTAAAAGTACAATGTCGCCGCCTTTTAACTGTTTTGAAAAACGCGCCGCGCAAAGTTTGGTTTCTTCTTCGCCGCTAGAAATGAGTGAAACTTTTGGCATAAATTTTTTCTTTCGTATCCGCTGTAATGATGCCGACCGGATAAAAATAAAAGACCTTTTGGCTGGCCTGCCAATCCATGAGTTTGCGGGCCTTGGCCGGCGATAATGTAAACAAAAGCTCAAAATCTTCCCCATCGCCTAAAGC
>CAYNGE010000048.1:7074-9167 GCA_964396865.1 uncultured Planctomycetales bacterium | reverse complement strand
AGAAAATGATTAAGCGGTTTCTTTTCAACGGGATCAAGGCAGAATCCGCTGGAGCGGCCGTAGGTGGTCAGCACTACCTGATTGTTGATATTCTGACGTACAAAACAAAACCCCCGCTGGCCTTCACTGAGTATGCACAGGCGGGGGCAGAGATGGCATTGCACGCGGCCATCTTGGGTTTGCTTCCAATAACGACCCACATACGGCATAAATTTTAGGATATTTTCTTGATCCCGTCAGGTGATATGATGCCGATCGAAACGACCATCTTGAGAGCTTCTTCCACCGTCCAGCCGCAATCTAAAGTTTGAGAAGGTTTGACAATAAAAACGATGCCCGTCAATGGATGCGGGGAAGACGGCACAAATATTCTCAACAACTCTTCACCGTTTTGATCTTTGATGCTGCCTACGACAAAACCCAACACCCATCCATTGCCGTTGAAGCTATTGACCAGAACGGCTTTCTTAAAAGCCTGCTTTTGCAAACCGGCATCGGAAAGGGTATCGGAAAGCTGTTTGCCAAGCCCATAAATGAAATTAATAACAGGGATACGCTGGGCGACACCATGAATAAATTTAAGGACCTGACGGCCTACCACATTACTAAATATCAAACCGATCAGATATAAGCTAAGTAAAAGCAGTAAGATGCCTAAACCCGGAATTTGATGTTTATCGATAAACTTCGGCAGATGTTCGAGTATTTGCTTATCGATAAATTTGCGTAAAAACAATATGGCTATAAAACATAAAAAGAGCGGTATAACAGCAAAAAGACCGCGCAGGATGTATTTACCTAAATGAACAAAGATTTTTTTCATAAGAAGAATATATTAGCATAAAATCATTGAGTTAACATTAAAAAATAAAACCCGCCGGAGTCGCCTCCGGCGGGTTTAAATTTTTAATCACCTGCTTGTATTAATTGCCTCTAACAGATTCCAATGCCGCTCTTAATTCTTCCAGGGCACGGTCAATGGCTGCAATGGCCCTTTCGCGATGTCCGGCGTAATCATGAGCAGCTTTTTCCAGATCGCTTTTCGCGCCCCTGAGCTTACGCATAGCTGCATGGATTTCCGGATGATGATCACGGTGCACGACCACGACAGGCGCTGGCGCTACTACAACCGGCGGCGGATTTTGCGCGTAACTTATTCCCGCTAAAATAAAAGCACCGAATAAAAACGTGATAAAAACTTTTTTCATACGAATCTCTCCTTCTGGTTTGCCCGCTTGTAAAAAAAGCGGAATAGACTGCCATGCCATTAATGGCTGACAGGGTTATATTAATTTTTTAATGATTTAATGTATTCTACAATTGATTAAAACAAGATTAAAGCAAAATTAAAAATATTTAACCGCTTTTCCAGACGAATGGTTTTAATTTTTCGATGATCTTGGCGCTTCCGGAAGGCATTGGATATTTGGAAAAATCTTTATATTTGACCCATTTATGTGCGCGATCGGAGCAAGGAGCTTTGGCCAAAAAGCAGGCAAACACAGACAGATCGACCTTAAATTGAGTATAAAAATGTTTCACCTCAAATAAATGCCGCGCGGATCTTAATTGGACCCCTAATTCCTCTTTTAATTCCCTTGCCAGGGCCTGATCTTTCGACTCTCCGGCCCTCATCTTTCCGCCGGGGAATTCCCATAAGTTAGCAAGCAATCCTTTAGGGGGGCGTTTTTGGATAAAATAATGATCGCCTTTTTTAATGATCGCGGTGACGGCATGGATGTTCTTTATGATCTTCCTTTTAGGCTGTGGGATGATCTCTTGTCTACCCTGTTGATAGGCCTGACAATACTTACGGATGGGACATGAAATACACAGCGGCTCTCTATTACGGCAAACCAATGCCCCTAATTCCATCAAAGCCTGGTTAAAATCCCCCGCGCCTTTTAAGGGCAAGACCTTAAGTAAAAATTCATTGACCTTCGGATCCTGTTTTGTGTCGGCAAATCCGGACAAAGCTAATAAACGCATGACCACCCTTCGGACATTTGCGTCAATGATCGTTAACGGAATATCATAGGCAATGCTTGAGACAGAACCGGTAGTATAAGGCCCAAAGCCCGGTAAATGACGAA
>CAYNGE010000048.1:0-7064 GCA_964396865.1 uncultured Planctomycetales bacterium | reverse complement strand
AAGACATCCGGGGTCACAAGGCAGATTACCTTGATAATCTTTAACGAGGATATTGGCCGTTTTATGTAAATTTTTTGCCCGGTTATAATAACCCAAACCCTGCCACTGTTTTAATACTGCCTGCAGGGGCGCTTGCGCCAGATCATAGACGGTCGGGAAAACTTTGATCCAGCGTTCATAATACGCAATGACCGCATTGACCGTGGTCTGCGCAAGCATGATCTCAGAAATCCAAATTTTATAAGGGTCTTTCGTGCGCCGCCAAGGCAGGTCGCGTTTATGTTTGGAGTACCAACTGGTTAGATCGCGGGCGAAATTTTTAAGCATTAAAAAACAATGTTCAAAGGACTGGGGGAACGGGCGACATGGATCTTAGCGCCGAAAGAAAACGGCACACACACATGGGGTCCGTCCACACAAACAACCCCTTCCCGCATTAAAGAAGTCATGGTCACTTTTTGACTTGGTTTAAGTACTGCTCCTTTAAGGATGCAGTGTACGCGCCTGTCTCGATAGAGCTCCCGGGGTTTATATTGAAAATTGGGCGTTCCCTGAGGTAAAAGTTTGCCGCCGGCGGAATGGATCCCTCCCGAGGACCCCGCGGCTGTGGCGATCCATATGCCGGAAGACCTTTGTTCTTCCCCGATCTTCCCGATACTTAAATAATACCGGCTCATGGCCGCTGGATTTTGATGGCAGACAAGGATGTCATTGAGCACATTCATGGGGCCGGGGCCGTCGCTAAAGGATAAACGTAACCGGTTAAATTTCTTGATAAGCATGCGGCCTGCCAAAATCTTATCTAACAGTATTTCAAAATTTTTAGGATCGCCCGAACAAAAGCGGCCGACACTCCAAGCGGGGTCTGAATTGATCCCCCAAATGGTTTGGTCCCCGATATGCCGGGCTGCTTCCAAAAAAGTACCGTCCCCTCCAACCGTAATGATCAGGTCATAACGATGGTCATTAAAAGAAGACCCCCGGCAGGCTTTGGTAAATTTTAGTTTCCTCATTTTTAAGATCGTTTCCACATAAGACAGGCACCGAAAATGATTGTCATGGGTGCTTCGAAAACGCTTGATCTGGTCAGGATTAAGCATCCCTTTTAACCGGCCCAAACGCCGGGGGTCGCTTAAAAAGTATCCGGCATAAGTGCTGTTTTTGTAGAATAAAAGAATATTCATCGTTATGTTTTGATAAAAGCAACCTTTGATCGCAATGCTTTAAAAGAAGAAAATACGGCATCCGCTTTCTTTAAAAATGGCCGCGGCAGAGAAGTTTCCAAGGCAAGACACAAAAGTCCGGCCTTATGGGCCGAACGGATACCCAACGGGGCGTTTTCAAAGACAATCGCCTCGCAAGGCCTTATTTTTAATCTTTGAAGCGCTTTCAAATACGGTTCCGGATGAGGCTTGCCGTTTTGCACATCACAACCGCATACAATCGCGTTAAAACAATTCCATAGATCAGAAGGAAGAAGTTTTTGTGCTTCACGGCGGGATGTCCCGGTGACCAGGGCCAGCCTAAATCCTTGGGACCGCAGTTTTTTAATGAACGCCCTGCTTCCGGCGATAAATTTACGTTTAAAAATTCTTTTAAATAATTCCTCTTTTTCTTGAAGGATCCTTTTTCCTATGACATCGGTATAAATCCTTCCTTTTTCCCTAAAAATTTCTCGCACGCTGTCAATGCCTTTTTGGCCTTCACGTTGATAAATATCCCTGCGGCTGACACTGACGCCCTCGCGGGCCAGCACAGACTTCCAGGCTCGGAAATGATACGGCATGGTATCCGTGATCACACCATCCATATCAAAAATAAGTGTTGAAACTTTAAAATGCATGGGCGATCGGATGTGCTTTTAAATGTTCCCTTGTGGCTGGCGCTGACTTTCCCACTCTTGTTGTTGTAATTGCTCAAGTTGTTTTTGCTCACCTTGCACGGTTTGGTTGAAATCTTTTTGACGTTCTGCCTCAGCCTTTTGTTCGGCTTTTTCTTCCGCTTGTTCCTCTTTAAGCCTTTCTTTTTCCTGGCGCTCTTCTGCCTTTTGCTGCTCCAGAAGTTCTTTTTCTTGTTGAGCTTGGGCACTGGCTTCGGCTTTTTCCTGTTTTTGCTGTGCTATGAGATCTTTTTCGTATTTTATAAAAAAACTTTTACGCTCATCGTAAGAAGATGCCGCCCAATCTTTTTGGTATTCATTCTGAAAGCTAAAACGTAAAAAAAAGGGCGCTTTAGTAAGGTTGGGGCCGTATTCCTGCTGTAATCTAGTGTCATCGCTGTCGGCCAAACAAAAAGATGATAACATCAAAAATACAACCAGAATATTTAATAAATATTTAACCATAGGGTCCCCTTAAAATAAGTATATCATAAAAATATTTATCCAGATATTATAGAGGTTATTGTTTTATGGCTGACAGGGTAGAAAAATACGGAAAGTAGATCCTAAACCGGGCGAACTTTCTACTTCAACTTTACCCTGATGGGCGGCAATGATCTGGCGCACAATAGACAGGCCCAGCCCTGTGCCCCCTGCTTCCCTGGAACGGGCACGATCGACCCTGTAAAAACGTTCAAAAACGCGGGATAAATGCTCCGCCGCAATGCCAACTCCGTTATCCTTGATCTCAACGCGTACATGAGGCGTCTCCCAATGGGCCTGGATACGGATTTGGCCGCCTGGCGGGGTAAACTTGACCGCGTTGTCCAGTAAATTCAAAAAGACTTGCTCCATACGCTGACGGTCTACTAATACTTTGGGCAGCTCCGCCGGAATATCAACCGTTACTTGATGTTTTCTTTCTTCGATGTTCTTTTTCTGCAGCAGTAATGCGGAATGAATAATTTTATCTAAGGCCTCCGGCGCGAAATTCATTTTGACTTCTTTAGACTCAATGGATGACAAGATCAAAAGATCGTTAACTAAATTTTCCAGACGTTGAGTTTGTTTGTCAATAATGTCCAAAAAACGTTCGGCGGCTTGGGGGTCCTCTTTCGCGCCGCCGCGAAGGGTCTCCACAAAACCTTTGATGGCCGTTAGAGGGGTTTTTAATTCATGGGATACGTTGGCCACGAATTCCGTGCGCACTTTTTCTAATTTCTTTAATTCAGTAATGTCATGAAAAACCGCGATCAAGCTCAAAAGCTTTCCCCCGCGATCCATTACCGGGGAGATCTGCATACTAAAAAAAGATCCATTGGGCCTGCTGATACTGATCTCTTTTTTGACCGCCTTTTTATGCAGCAGGGCTTCTTTAAGGGAATCATTGATCTCCTGGTTCCAGATGATCTCCCAATACAATTTACCGCGTGTTTCTTTAGAACGCAGCTCCAGCAATTGACAAAAATTTGGGGACGCATGCTCGATTATGCCTTTAGCATTAATGATGATGACCCCCTCGACCATGCTGGAGAGAATGGTTTCAAAATTCTCCCTGTCAACCTTGGAAGTGCTAAGCTCTTTTAAAAGATCGTCTTTAGCGGAATCGTGGGAATAAAGGATCTGTGTAATACGGCGCTGATAAAAATGACGGGAGATCAAAAAAATCAGGAGAGCTACAAAAACTACGGTCAACAGCCAAGAAATTTCCATTATTCAATGTCCTTAAACCGGTAACCTACTCCCCTGACGGTTTCAATGTAATCACAGGCCTTGCCCAATTTTTTACGTAAACCGCGCACATGCACGTCAACCGCGCGGTCAATGATAAACTTCCCTTCTTTCCAAACATTGTCCAGGATCCCTTCCCGCGACCATACACGGCCCGGCGAACGGGAAAGAAATTCAACGATATCAAATTCAATGGAGGTCAATTTCACTTCCGCCCCTTTAAATAAAATTTTATGTTTTAAAAGGTCGATATTAAGTTCGCCGAAGGTGCGCACTTTTTCTGCCGCGGCCACGGTCAGCTGCGCATCTGATATGCGGCGCATGACAGCTTTGATCCTCGCTATCAGGACTTTGGGGCTGAAAGGTTTGGATATATAATCATCCGCGCCCATTTGTAAACCAATCACTACGTCGGCCTCTTCGCCTTTAGCGGTGAGCATAATAATAGGAACGTTCTTGGTGGCCGGATCATTCTTAAGCGTACGGCAGATCTCAAGCCCATCAACTTCCGGCAGCATCAAATCCAGGATGATCAATTCCGGCTTGCGCTTACGGACAAAATCAATGGCCCCTCCGCCGTCATACAAACAAGCACAGTCAAAACCTTCGCGCGACAAATTATAAGTGATCAATTCGCTGATATCACGGTCATCTTCAACAACTAAAATCTTTTTTTTAGCCATAAATTTCTTTCACCGGCCCATGGTCCCGGATTTAAAAGGAAGCCTCTTATTTTAGAATATTAAAATACTATATAATTTTTATTAAATAAAGATAAAAGATTTATGAAGATTTGATTAATTGATCCCAACAATTTGCAAGCGGATATCCCGGAAAAAAGCTTTATCTTTGGGATGGGTCAATAAATTCTCGACTTCATCGCAATGGACCCAACGCGCTTGAGGATCAAGGATGTCCCCAGAGTGCGGATCTTTGGTTTTAAAAAGAAAGAAAATAATTATTTTCCATTCATTTTTATCCTCACCGCCGTGATTGCCTATTTTATAACGGCCGTACACTCCCAACATACGTACAAAGTCAAGCGCGGCTACTCCTGATTCTTCCATGATCTCACGGCTTGCGGCTTGTATAGGATCTTCAGCGGGTTCCACATGCCCTTTAGGCAAAGACCACGTTGTTTCGTTTTGATGGATAAGTAAGACCAGGCCCTGTGGATTAACGACAATTCCTCCTGCGGAGACCGTCACTTTACTTGGCTTAACCATGATCAATTCCGTTCAATGATAAACAAGCCGGGCGCTTTGGACCATAAAAATTATTTCCGATGTCAACAACAGATGATCCCTTTTGGATCCGGCGAGCGTTGGCGTCCCTTAGAGAATAAACACACCCGCAGTATTCCTGTTGATAAAATCCTTCACTTTTGGCAATTGCGTACATGCGCGCTGATCCGCCATGTTTGCGCCAATTATACGTCCAATAAACCATATTATCATAGCGCAGGGCCGCACGGATACCGCAACTGTTCACTTGGTCCATGTCTTTAAAACGGGACAGCCCCAGGGAAGATGTGATCACCTTAAAATCATGCTCATGGGCATAAAGGGCCGTGCGTTCCAAGCGCATATCAAAGCACGCACTGCAGCGGGCGCCGCGCTCAGGCTCGTATTCTAAACCCTTGACGCGGGCAAACCAATTTGAAGTGTCATAATCCGCGTCTACAAAAGGTACATTCAGCTTTTCGGCATAGCGGATATTTTCGTTTTTACGTATTTCATACTCTTTACGGGGATGGGTATTTGGATTATAGAAGAAAATTGTAAGATCTATACCGGAAGCCATCATGGCTTGTATCAATTCCCCGGAACACGGGGCACAGCAGGAATGTAAAAGTACTTTTTTTGCGTTATCAGGGGGTTCTAATTTTCTTCGGATGAATTCTTCAGGCATGGGGACTTTAAAAAAACAGGCCTGGTTTTCATCAGCCAGGCCTGAAGGTATTGCTCTCTTTACGCTGCTTTCGTAACGTTCACGGCTTGCTCGCCCTTAGGGCCTTGTTGAATATCAAATTCGACTTCCTGGCCTTCTTCCAGGGTCCTGTAGCCGTCTGATTTGATCGCGGTGTGATGAACAAAAACGTCTTTGCCATTTTCGGGAGTGATAAAACCATAACCTTTTTGATTGTTAAACCACTTAACTTTACCTTTGGCCATTCCCTTGTTCCTCCTTCTTGTTACACAGCTATTTCCTTAAGATTGACTTTGTCCGCACAAAGTATCTCGCACTTTTATTTGAATGTCAAATTATTCTTCTCCGGGCCTCTCCCAAGCCTACTGTCCAACCGCCTGGCTATCAGCAGAAGGGTTGCTCACTTCCGCGGGTTTATTCAAATACACGGACAAAGCTTTCCATGTCATGCGGCCTACTTTGCCATCCGCTTTCAAACCATTTTGGGACTGAAAAGCTTCTATGGCTTTCTTGGTCTTGGGGCCGATATTTCCATCGACCTTCCCGTTATAAAGACCGGCGTTCTTCAAGGCTTGCTGGATCAATTTTGGTGTGGGCTTGGCCAAAACATTAGCGTTCCCCGTCTCAGGTGCGGCAGCTTCAGGAGCAACGGCAGAAGCATTTTCCACCACCACAGGGACAGCATTGGTCATATCCGCGTTCTGGGCGGTATTATCGGTCACAGACACGACATTTTCCGTGGCAACCCCGTTTAGTTCAGAAGCTTCGTAGTTCTTCTTTTTGTTACACCCAATAAATGTCGTTAAAGCAAAGACCACTACCAGCACCAGCGCCAAGTTTTTCATATTTCTCCTTCAATCAATGATATTGTTAATAAAAATCTTTACACTTTTATCTTACTTCTGATTTTTCTAATGTCAATTGTCTTTATTGTTTTTGTCTTTATTATTTTTTAATAAGGATTTCCGCGATTTGGACAGCATTAAGCGCGGCGCCTTTGCGCAGATTATCCGAAACCACCCAGAGGTTTAGGCCATGAGGAATGGAAATATCTTCGCGGATGCGGCCGACAAAAGTCTCATCCCGTCCGTCGGCCAAGATCGGCAGCGGATACACGGATGACTTGACATCATCAACAACCTTGACCCCCGGCGCCTTGCTTAAGATCTTAATGGCTTTGGCGCGGGTGATCTTTTTTTTGGTCTCAATATTCACGGATTCCGAATGGCTGTTTTTGACCGGGACCCGCACGCAGGTCGGGCAAACCTGAATTTTGGGATCATGCAGCATTTTACGGGTCTCATTGACCATTTTCATCTCTTCTTTAGTATAAAAATTATCTGTAAATACATCGATCTGCGGGATCAAATTATGAGCGATTTGATGTGGAAATTTCTTGACCACGCCAAGGCCTTTAAGCTGGCCTTCCAATTCAGCCACAGCCTCGGCGCCGGCGCCTGAAACCGCCTGATAAGTGGAAACCACAATGCGTTTGATCTTGCCAAAATCATGCAAAGGCTTTAAA